>NZ_JAHGAN010000033.1:0-71084 GCF_030248625.1 Vibrio sp. D420a
GTCCCCCTCCACCATATTCTCTTAAGAGATCAAAAAGCCAACTCACTGAGTTGGCTTTTTTTGCATCTAATCATACTAATATCACCGTAGATTTAGCTCATACTTTGTAGACCTACAAAACTTGATGCATTCAATACTTCTAATTTTTCTTCCATTCGATATGCGCGAACCTTGCTAATTGATTGATACATATCAATATTTTATAAAACGACAAGCATAAAGTCCCCTTGCGAATACTAATTAAAAAGCACAATGTCTTTTAGGCTAAGCAAGGAAAGAAACATGAGTAATCACAATTGGATTATGGTGAGTCTGTGTCTTATCGGATTAACAGCGTGTGGCGGTGGAGGCTCAAGCTCTCCTTCTACTCCGGTATCATCTGCTATTTCTACCAATCAATATCTACCTGCGCAGAATGGCGCAGCTTGGACTTATAGCGACGATAACACCGGACAAAACTACAAAGTTACGAGCTCCCCAGTCACCGTACACACCGACGGCAGTGAAACATTCTCGCTTAACTGGCCACATAGCGGGTTCAAGCAATCCTTTGAATATAAAGATCAGAGGCTTTATCTAGATAGCCTCACCTTTAATCAAGTCATGGTGAATGGCACCCGTTATACAGTTCAATTTGATATCTCCACAGCTCCCTTTCTTCTACTCCCGGCTTATGCGGAATTAGGCGAACGGTCAAACGCAGGCTACAGCGAAGCGACTACAACAATCACGCCCGACCCGGGCCCCGCTTATACTAGCGTGCTACCAATCTGGAAAAACCACGGAATTGAGACCGTTGTGACTCAACATGGCTCTTATGAGGCGGTACATATTGAGTTTGTTTTAGCGTTTGATGTTACGGTCTACTCTCCAACATACGGCGCAATTAGTCTTGACCAAATCTCATTGAGGCAAGAGCTTTGGTTTACGCCGAGTGTCGGTATCATCAAAATCAAGGACACCAGTGCTTCAGTTACCAATCCAACCGAACTCACACTCGATGGCTTCAATCGTTTTAGAGACGAAGATGACGAAGTCACAGCGACACTGCCAGCAGCCATTGAGATTGACGAACAAAGCCCTTGGAAAAACTTACACAGTGCCTATGGTGTTGATGTCTTTTATGGTACATGGCAAGAAAATGCCAACACCTGTTCACCAGCTCCAACAGATGATTCTCGCTATCAACTTACATTGTCTGAGCAAAGTTACACATTAACCAAAGTCACCTACCAAAATGGCGACTGTGGTGTTGAGGGAACAAACGTATTTAAAACAGAGTCCGTGAAGAGCGGTGGTTACAAGTTTATTGATGATGGGCAACAATCAGATTCGGTATCACTTAAGCTCAGTGTTCAGTCTGAAACTCTACGCGAACAACTTCCTGATAGTCCTTGGGGTGAATACTACGATGGTACCAGTGGCGTTGAAGAGATCATCAGTCTCAAAAAGACTGCCGATGACCAGCTAAAATTTGAGATCTACGACTGGGGAAGTATGCACAACCATACGTTGAACTATACCCCTTAGCTTCACAGATGATTTACCACCAATAAAAAGAGCCCTTGCCATAACAGCAAGGGCTCTTAGTCTAATCACGAAACTGGATTAATTAGCCTTGGATACCAACGATCAACCAAGGTGCATTTGGCGCAGTAAGGTCGCGCTCTAAATGCCAGATGTCCGTAATATCTTCTTCGATACCTTCTACTGAATCACGGTAACGACCGCTGAATTGAAGGCTCAATTGCGCCTTGCTGCCGTCATGGTCTGCACGAACGATTTCCGCATCTACGTACATTACGTCTGTATGTTGCTCACCTTCAAGCTTGTTGCGCTCTGCTTTTAGGTCTTCAAACAGACTTGGAGATACATACTCTTCAATCGTGTTCAGTTCATTGTGGTTCCAAGCGCCTTGTAGGGTACGGTAGTGCTCACGAGAACCGTTAATGAATGCCGCTTGATCAAAACCCGGTGGGTAGTTATGAGGAACATCGCTTTGTGCGCCAAAGCCAAAACCGCCAGCTGTGCCTTGTGATTGAGGCTGTGCTTGTTCAAAGTTATGAACGTTTGGCTGCTGTTGAGGTTGCTCAAACTTGTTCTGACCCATACCACCAAACGCAGGCTGTTGGCCGCGTTGCTGATTCATTGAGCCCTGCTTAGCACCCAACATGCCACGTAGGAATTTAAATGCTAGGAACGCAATCAGACCCATGATCAGGATATCCATGAACTGGATACCTTCAAAAGCGCCACCAAAGAATGCCGCTAACAGGCCACCAGCCAATAGGCCGCCTAATAGACCACCCATTAGACCTTTTTTACTAGAGCCAGCCGCATTTGTCTTGCCAGCTTGGTCTTGCTTAATCGAGTTTGTGTTTTGCTGTTGTTGTTTAGGAGCGGGAGCCGTTTTGAAACTTTTACCAAATGACTTACCACCACCAAACTTTTTCGCTTCTGCGATTGGTGTCACCGCGACTGATACCATCATAATCGCGATTAGTGAGAAAAATCGTTTCATTCTTATCCTTTATAGGTTTCGTTATCTTTCGACTCTTTAATCATACTCGTTAACAATGAACAATGAAATATTCACAGCCGCTACACATGTATCATAATATTGCTGAGATTAATTTAACCCTTGTAGAGTAAAGCATTGACGCCCACTAGAGCGGGCGACTAAAATATTGAACGTTGTTCATTAATAGAAGTTCACCATGGCCAGAAGAAACGATCACACGCGCGAGCAATTAATTCAGCTCACACTCGACACAGTTACTCAATTTTTAGAAGAACACTCATATCACGAGTTGAGCCTTCGAAAAATCGCGAACATGATTGGATATGTGCCAAGTACCCTAGTTAATGTATTCGGCAACTACAACCTGCTTCTTCTGCACGTTGTTGCTAAAACACTTGATGAACTGTCTGCTGAAGCGGCCGTGGCAGTTGAGCAATCAAGCAACCCACAAGATGCACTGTTTAACCTAGCTTACTGTTATCACGACTTTGCTCTTAAGCATCCAAACCGTTGGCAATTGGTGTTCGAACACAACATGAATGGTGAAAACCTACCTCAGTGGCAATCGAACCGTATCGATAAAATGACGGGTATGCTTGAGCAACTGTTACTTGCTATTGCCCCGCATCACACTGAAAAAGAAGTACTGAAAGCAAGCCGAGTATTATGGTCTGGCGTGCACGGTATTACGCTGCTGAGCGTCGATGACAAGTTCTTCGCTTCCGAGCCAATTGATGGTAAAGACCTGATTAATAACTTATTATCAAATTACTTAACCAATTGGTAGGCCATTACAGTGGCAAATGAATAAGGTCGCAAATGAACAAGGTTCGTATATGAAGAGCAGCAGCCAATCTTCGCTGTTAACGCAACAAAGGTTCCTACCCTATTTTATTACCCAGTTTCTAGGGGCCTTTAACGACAATATCTTCAAGAATGTGTTGCTGCTGTTTGTCGCTTTCGCTAGCGTCGACACATTACCCATCTCTAGCAACCTTTTCATTAATCTGGCTGCAGGTCTGTTTATACTGCCATTCTTCCTATTTTCAGCACTGGCAGGCGTACTCGCCGATAAATACGAAAAGTCGTGGTTCATTCGTAAGGTGAAGCTGCTCGAAATCGTGATTATGTCGTTGGGTGCCATTGGCTTTATCTACGAAAGCTACGGCATTCTCTTGCTATTGCTGTTCCTGATGGGAACCCAAAGTGCTTTCTTCGGGCCAGTGAAATACGCACTGTTGCCGCAACAACTTGAACCTAAAGAGCTTGTCTCTGGTAACGCTTTAGTCGAAACCGGAACTTTCCTGGCGATTCTTATTGGTACTTTGGGCGCGGGGATTATTGCCTCTCATGAGAGCGCGAAGATAGTGGCCTCGGTGTGTATCGTCCTATTCGCTGTGATGGGTTATAGTGCTAGCTGCTTTATCCCTAATGCACCAAGCAATGCGCCAGATATGAAAATCAAATGGCGACCAATTGCGCTTACTCGCCAAACATTAAAGATTGCTAAAAAAGACCGTCCGACTTTCCAAGCGCTGATGGCCATCAGTTGGTTCTGGTTCTTAGGCGCAGCGTACTTAACCCAATTCCCTAACTTCACCAAGATCCATTTAAACGGTACCGAGAGCGCGGTGGCTTTCTTGCTAGCCCTGTTCTCTGTTGGTATCGCTATCGGTTCATTAGCTTGTGACAAACTGTCTAATCACCGTATTGAGATTGGCATCGTTCCTATGGGAAGCCTAGGTATTTCCTTGTTTGGATTGCTGATGGCTCTGTCAGTCCCAGAGAGTTTGCCTCAATTCGAATCCTTTGATCAGTTTATTGTTCACTCTGAGCTCTGGCCACTGTTTGCATACCTGCTGCTTCTTGGTATTTCCGGTGGTATTTTCATCGTTCCGCTTTACGCCTTAATGCAGTTCAGAGCTGAACCAAACGAACGAGCTCAAGTGATTGCAGGGCTAAACATTTACAACTCTCTGTTTATGGTTGGCAGCGCAGTACTCGGTATCATCTGTTTAAGCCTGCTTGAAATGGACATTGTTGACCTGTTCATTCTATTGGCCGCAATGAATACGCTCGTGGTTCTGTACCTCTTCTATCAAGTGCCTATTTACGCATTCAGATTTTTCACTTGGGTTGTAACTCATACCATGTATCGAGTGAAGCATAAGAATCTACATCACTTGCCTGAAAAAGGCGGGGCGTTGATTATTTGTAACCACGTAAGCTATATGGATGCACTACTACTGAGTGCCGTTTGCCCTCGTTTGATTCGATTTGTAATGGAAGAGGACTACGCTAAGCTGCCACCTATTCGCCGATTCTTAAAACGCGCTGGGGTAATTCCGATTTCAGCGACCAATCGACGTTCAATCCGCAATGCTTTCAACGAAGTCGAGCAAGCTCTGCATGATGGACACATTGTCTGCATCTTCCCTGAAGGGCGTTTAACGTCTGATGGTGAGGTGGGTGAGTTCATGCGCGGTATGGAGCTGATCATCAAGCGTTCTCCTGTTCCAGTCATCCCAATGGCATTGAAAGGCCTTTGGGGGAGCTATTTCAGCCGCTACAAAGGTCGAGCTTGTAAAGGCCTACCAACTCGATTTTGGACCAAACTTGAGATTGAAGCAGGCGACGCTATCGATCCAAAACAAGCTTCATGCGATGTACTGCATCAGAAAGTCGTCGAACTGCGCGGTGATTTTCGCTAGATAACACGTCTCACAACCGCGAGCACCATGGCAAACGAACAAACGTTCAGTTTTTCTAAACGTTTGTTCAGTTCATTTAGACTTACTTATCGACTGTTTAAACGTATAGTGCTCTCTAACTTAACCTAATAATAAAAACTGACACCATCATGAGCTTCAACAAAAGCATCCCTTTTTACCTTGCAGCCCTTTTCTGCCTAACACCCTGGGTGAGCTCCCCGACAGCACTTGTTATCGGCTTTCTGCTCGCAAGTTTAGGCTTGGTTCCAGCTAACCTTGAAGTCGGTAAAATTACTAAGAAGCTGCTCGCCTACTCTATCGTTGGCTTGGGCTTCGGGATTCAATTTGAGAAAGCGTTGTCAGTAACTGGCGATGGTATTGGACTTATTGTTACCACCATCATTGGCACGCTAGTGATTGGTTGGTTCTTGGCAAAACGCATGGGATT
Organism: Vibrio sp. D420a; assembly: GCF_030248625.1. Taxonomy (NCBI): domain Bacteria; kingdom Pseudomonadati; phylum Pseudomonadota; class Gammaproteobacteria; order Vibrionales; family Vibrionaceae; genus Vibrio; species Vibrio sp. D420a. The sequence continues at coordinate 5,681 of NZ_JAHGAN010000033.1, forward strand.
GGATCGCACGACGGGTTACTTAATCTCTTCCGGTACCGCGATTTGCGGTGGTAGTGCCATTGCCGCGGTCGCTCCTGCGATTAAAGCGGATGACGAGCAGATTGGTCTAGCTCTGGCTACCGTGTTCGTATTGAACTCAATTGCGCTGTTTATCTTCCCAATGATTGGTCACGCATTAGAGCTTAGCCAACACACCTTTGGTACATGGGCAGCAATCGCAATTCACGATACCTCATCTGTGGTGGGTGCAGCATCGGCTTATGGTGAAGAGGCTTTAACAACCGCAACAACACTTAAATTGGCAAGAGCCCTATGGATCATTCCAATTGCGTTAGTCAGTACGATGATCTTTAAGAGTGACCAAAAGAAGATCACTATTCCGTACTTCATTTTCTTCTACTGCGCTGCTATTGCCGTGAGCGATCTGTTGCCGCAATTTGAAATGGTCTACCAAGGGATCTTTGATGTTTCCAAGCGCGCTTTGGTGGTTTGTTTATTCCTAATTGGATGTGGTATCTCTGTTGAAAAGCTCAAAGTAGCCGGGCCTAAGCCATTGATGTTTGGTATCACGATGTGGGTATTGATCTCTGTTGGATCGTTAAGTTGGCTATTATTCGCTTAATTTAAAAACGCTTCATTTCAAAACGCCTTATGCCAAAACGAAAAGCCCTCACCAATGCAATCACAGTGGTGAGGGTTCTTTGTATCTGGCTACTGCTCTTGTACTGAGGTATTGGCTTGACTCTCTTGTTTCTTCATCATAACTAGCACAACCACCAAGATAAATGCGGTGAACTCAGCCAGAGAGCGAGTCAGTCCATGTGAGGTCACTGCCTGTCCTATTTGCAGCAGTACCGCAAAGATCAGCGCTGTTTTCATAACCGAAGCCTTATTCACTAGTCCCTTAGAATTAGGCTTTATTATGATAGATAGTTATAAAGATAATAAATTCTGTTTTGAACTATTTCATTCCCATTTCGACTAAGCTGACGCTCTAGTTAACCCGTCTTGCTTCTAAGCCAGTCTGCCAATTGCTTCCTAGAAGTCTTTATTCCCTCTTGTTTCAATTGCGGCATTGAGTAGTAATCCTGAGGGATTTTGAATTTCTCTATATGTTTCAACAAAAACGCCTGATAGACGTCGGCACTTTCTAGCTTGTCGCACTCTACGATCGCCACTGGACGCTGTCCAAACTCTTTATCATCAACTGGAATAACAAAGGCCTGTTGTATCTCAGGGTATTTATTCAGGGCTGACTCTATCTCTTCACAATGGATATTTTCACCACCAGAAATGAATTGATTATCTGCTCGCCCAATGATGGTGACACGCTCACCTTTCCACCTGCCAAGATCTTTGCTATCAAACCAACCCTGTTGATTTTTTAATGGCGTAAGTTGTCCCTGATGATAGTAACCACTCGCTAACGTCTCACCGCCTATCCAAATATGGTCTTTTTCAATCTTAATGCTGCGATGTAGCAACACCTTCCCTGCATCTGTGTGTGCATCGACCGGCTTCGCAGTCACCGTTGATGCAGCTTCGGTCATACCATAACCGATCCAGGTTTCGATACCGCGCTGGTTGGCTTCCAGTGCGAGCTGGTTTGGAATATGGCTGCCACCAAGCAACACGTGACTCAGCGAGAGTGGACATTCACTATCAAGCAAACGCCTAAGCTGAGTCGCTACCAGCGAGGCATGAGTACAGCCATCAATGTCCTGCTCTAGCCCTTGATTAGCAACTTTGAGCGTCGCGCCAGCCACCAGCCAGCGATAAAAAATGGCTAAACCCGAGACGTGGTACATGGGTAGGCTGAGCAGCCAAGTATCATCAGAACCAAACTTAAAATGTTCTAACAACCCTGTAGCCGAAGCCATGTGTTGCTTAGCCGTGTGTGCCACCGCCTTTGGGTTACCAGTAGAACCCGATGTAAACACGATTGAGGCAAGATCAATCGTTTCACCCGAAGATTGTTTCAATGGGCGTGGTGTAAAGCCCAAAACCTCTTCTAAGCTTGGGAGCCGGATGAGCTTTGCATCGACATTCAAGGCTTCGCCATACTCACCTGTGATTGCAACGAAACGCTCTTTCCCAGCTGAATAAAGGGTCTCTAGCTTTTGTTCCAGTTTCTTCGACGGTTGAGGCATCGTCATCGCAACCAAAACACCAAGATTAAGAGAAGCGAGATAAGCGAGCACTAACTCACTGCTGTTTTTGCCAACAATGGTGAGTACGTCACCTTTGGAAAGACCTTGCGTATTTAAGTAGGTGCTATAGCGTTGGACCAGCGCATCGAGCTCGCGCCAATTTAGCGTGTGTGATGGGGTGATTAACGCGCGGCTGTCTGGTGAAGCACTCGCCCACTGTTGCCATAATGAATTGGTAAAGGTCACAAGCGTACCTAATGCTGAAAGAGTCAGCTCATCGCAAATTGATGAGCTGAACTGATGTGAATACTACAAGAGCGTTAAGACTGCCAAATCAACTGCTGGTTTTCTAACGTCTCTAGCGGTAAATCGCAGTTTGGCCAAGCGACTTCAAGTTGGGATTGGAACAGACCAATAGTGTCTAACCCCGGCACTTCCTCTGGCAAGTATTGATGGGCCAAACGAGCAATCTGAGTCAGACCAAGGCTTGTCTCAATACTTGAACTCAGCACTGGCTTAATGCCTAATTGTTTCGCTCGCTCAATGATTGCAACGCAGCGATCTACTGAACCAATCAGTGTTGGTTTAATCACCACAGCTTTAGCACCTGTGAGATCGCTAAGGTTGAAATCTGGTCGCTTAACTGCATCTTGCAGGGTTTCATCCCACGCAATCGCGACACCATTATCAATGGCAAACGCTAGACTATCCTCCGGCTGCTGACACGGCTCTTCGATAAAGCTAATGCGCTGACGCAGCGAAGGGGAGATGTACTTTATGAACTGCTTAGCTTTTTCTGGTTTCCAAGCGCGATTGGCATCCAGTCGTAGGCTTAGGTCTGGAATTGATTCCAGGAAAAGACTCACTAGCATCCCATCGCGAATCGCTTCATAAAGGCCCACCTTCACTTTAGCGACCTTCTCACCTTCCATCTCGTTGAGCACAGGAATGAGTTCATCAGGGTCTCCTGTACACAGAGGAGCTGCGCGGTAGTTGCCCTGCTCTCCCAACTCACCTTTAAGCTCCATCATTGCCATCGACAAGCCAAATGCAACCGAAGGGTAAAGCTCTTCATAAGGCGTCAAAGGTTTGTTGTGGCTCCATAACTCCAACTGTTCTTGAAGTTGAATACCCGCTTGATCGGTATCCTCCAAGCTAAACCCAGGCAGAGGAGAAACCTCACCTAGTGCTCGCTTGCCGTCATGCTCAAGCTCGATAACGTAACCTGTACGTTGACTCAGCTTGTTATCACGCAGAACCACACCGCTATCCATAGGTAATTGATAACGATAGAGTTTAGCTGTGCGTGTAGAATTCATTGTGTTCATAAGTCTTCCTAGTGAACAAAGCATCAAAAACACAAAGAGCCGCATTGTGCGACTCAGTGTGGTAGTAGATTCGATTATGGGTTACGCGGGAACTTGTCGAAATCGGGGCGACGTTTCTCGTTAAATGCGTTTCGACCCTCTTGGCCTTCTTCTGTCATGTAGAACATCATGGTCGCGTTGCCCGCTAGTTCTTGCAGACCGGCTTGACCATCACAGTCAGCGTTCAGTGCTGCTTTTAGGCATCGTAGAGCCATCGGGCTGTGTTGTAGAACCTCACGACACCAACGTACTGTCTCTTTCTCTAAATCCTCTACAGGAACGACTGTGTTCACCAGGCCCATATCTACAGCTTCTTGCGCATCGTAGAAACGACATAGGAACCAGATTTCGCGCGCTTTCTTCTGACCAACGATGCGAGCCATGTAAGATGCGCCCCAACCGCCGTCAAATGAACCCACTTTCGGGCCTGTTTGACCAAACTGAGCGTTTTCAGCAGCAATCGTAAGGTCACACATCATGTGCAGTACGTGACCGCCACCAACAGCCCAACCAGAAACAGCTGCAATGACAGGCTTAGGACAAGTACGGATCTGACGTTGGAAGTCCAGTACGTTCAGGTGGTGCGTACCAGAATCATCTTGGTAACCGCCGTAGTCACCGCGAATGCTTTGGTCGCCGCCAGAACAGAATGCTTTTTCACCGAGTCCGGTAAGAATAATCACACCAACTTTCTCGTCGTAACGAGCGTCAGCCAGAGCGTTAATCATCTCTTTTACAGTTTGTGGACGAAACGCATTGTGGACTTGAGGACGCGCAATCGTGATCTTTGCAATACCGTCGTCTGACTTGTGGTATTGGATATCTTCGTATTGACTGCCTACATCGCTCCAATTTACTGCTGCGTATAGTTCTTCTTCGGTGATGCCTACTGTTTTCGCCATGGTGGTTCCCATTGTTATATTCATGATCACAGCCGATATTCGGCGGTGTCGCAATCTCTGTTTATATCAATTGCTAGATATGTCGAGTGCTGTTTACATCAAGCGTTTTTACGTAATGCGTTGAGTGCGAGTTCAATCATGCTTGCTAATGCATTGGATGATCAAATTCGAAAATAGTTCAGGCTGTTCAAAATGGACATTATGCCCAGCGTGATCGACCTGACTACATTCAAAGCCGCTACTCTCCGCCAATTCAATGAATTTACGATCTTTTTTACCACAAATGTAATGCAGCTGATGCTCACAAGATTTCAATGTGGCACGTAAATCCGGTTGCTTAGCCAGTGATGTAGATAACAACATATTTGCTACGGATACTCCAAGGTTACCACTACGCTTTATCACTAAAGTTTGTCTTTGCTCATGATTTAGTGAAGAAAAGACACTTTGCTGATACCAATCGTCTAAAACATCTTCAATTGATTGCTGTGCAAAGCGTACCGCCCATTGAGTGTCATGCACTAGGCGCTGTGCTCTTGCGTCATCACAGTCGAGTCCGAAGTTGCCTCCCTCTACCACGACTTTCACCAAATTAAGCGCTTCAAACTTACCGCTGGTCACTCCATACATCGCTAAGCGGCCACCCAGTGAGTAACCAATCAAAACAATAGGATAGTCATCAGGTAGCTGATATTGCTGAAACTGAAAAAGAACGTTTTGGACGATTTTCTCGCAACAATGATCAAAACCAATAGGATCAACAAAACAGCTCTTACCGTGTCCCGGCAGATCGATACACAAGCGCGGGTATTCAGACAGATATGAGTGACATGCACTCCAATCCTCTCCGCTTCCAAGTAGACCATGCAAGAATACAAGCAAAGGTTTCTCTGACGAGGTTTGCTCAGCGGGATAGTAAGTGGAGAAAAGCATGTCGACTCCTTAGGCTTGCGCCTCTTTTAACATTGAATTGAACTGCTTCAACAAGTGAGAGGCTTGTTCTGGAGGTGTTTTTACTTCAACCAGTAGTGTGCCCTCACCCTGCTTAAAGTGTGAATCAATGACATCTTGATACTGAGTTAGGGTTTCAGGGGCGACATATTGCAATCGAAACTGAGCAGCCGCATGCTCAAAACTGTACCCATGAGGCATTTGGTAGAGAGACTGTTTCTGCTGCTGAGGAACAGGGAGCAAGTCAAAAATCGCGCCACCGTCGTTATTCGTTACCACGATAATCATAGGTGTCTGTGACTCACTAAGCAGCGCTAGTGAATTCAAATCGTATAGAAGCGACGTGTCACCGATTAACATCATCATAGGCTGCTGACGCGCTTTGAGTATGCCTGCTGCAGTAGCAACTAGCCCATCAATACCTGATGCGCCTCGGTTGCTATAAACTGAGCTGCTTGGAACTGCTGACAACATATCGACCAGTCTCACCATTAGGCTGTTTCCAACAAACAGCGCTCGCTCTTTAAGTCTAGCCGACAAATCGACCGCAACACTGAGCTCGGTTAATTGGTCATCATTCATCAACTGTGCACGAGACAGTTGAGTGATGCTTTGTGAAGCGGACTTCAAACTATCTGCCCACCCCGCACTCTGCGCATGCAGACTTGGCAATGATTGACAGGCGAGCCATGATGCCGGCTGAGAAACGATATGTGTCTGAGGCAGATGATCTTGATTGATGCAATGACTATCAGGGGATATCACAAGATACTGCTCTGGCGAAAAGTGTTCAGCTTGTTGCTTGATCCAGTGATTTAAACGCTTAGACACAATACGCTCACCAAACTGCACGATGCAATCACAATCATTTAATTGCTGAGCGAATTCAGGAATTTGAAGCCAAAGATCGTAGTGCTGCCAATCGCTCGCAACGCCAGATTGAGCATCACAAAACACAGGCCAACCTAGCGACTGTGCGAACTGTTTGGCTGCCTGTGCCTCTTCCAGCGCCAAAGAACCAATCACAACCACCCCACGACGCTGAAAATAGTCACTCGACGAGATGTTGGGACTGACTGCGTTTAAACTGTATGTCTTGGAGGTATATGGCTTATCACTCTCCTTCCATGCAGCAATCGAAGAGAGGTACTCATGATAAATTTCTGAATTTTCATCAGAATAAAGCGGCTCTGGGTAAGGGCAATTAATATGGATAGGTCCACCCTTGGCACTCTGCTGCGCCAACAGATCATCCAGCGAGCACAGTAGCCAATTGAGTGACACTTGTGTGTTCGGGCTCGGTAGATTCAAAGAGCCTTCAGCATGCTGCGAAAAAATCCCTAATTGCTGAATAGCTTGGTTCGCGCCACAGTTAACTAATTCAACAGGTCTATCCGAAGTCAAAAGAATCAGAGACTCACGAGTTAATCCCGCTTCAGCCACTGCCGGTAAAAGGTTGGCAACTGCGGTGCCAGACGTCACAATCACCGCGACTTTGCTTTTGGTTGCCTTAGCTAAACCTAAAGCGAAAAAGCCTAAACCACGCTCATCAAAATGCGTGTGAATGGTGAGTTTGTTGTTGGCTTCCGCCTCAAGAGTCAAAGGCGTTGAACGTGAGCCCGGAGCAATACAGACGTGCTCGACACCGCTGCGTGCTAACTCTTCAAGCAGTGTCGATGACCAGACTCGATTTAATACCGCTTGGTCATGCTTCAATGATGGTGAACTCATGATGCCACACCCAGTGGTGGGTGCTCAGAAATAAGACTTAGCAGAGTCGACATTTTCTTATTCAACTCTTGCCACTCATGCTCAGCGACCGATCCTGGGACGATCCCCGCCCCTGCGAACAACTGAACTTGATCGCCAACGATCAATGCGCTGCGAATTGCTACACAGAACTCAGCGCGTTGGTGGCTAATGAAGCCAACCGAACCTGCATACCAACCTCGAGCAAAGGGCTCGTGCTTCAGAATAAAGTCCATTGACTCTTTGCGAGGCAAACCAGCAACAGCAGCGGTTGGTTGGAGTGTGCCGAGCAGTTGCACGCCGTTTACGCCAGCATGTAACTGCGCATGAATATGCCGTTTTAGATGTTGCACCTTGCGAAGGCGAACCAATCGAGCCTCTTTCTCGACGTTCACAGAGTGAGAATACGCCGTTAAGCGATCAATAATGTCGTCGACAACATATTGATTTTCATTGAGGTTCTTCTGGTCTTGAGTCAGCCAGTTGGCGAGCTCCATATCAGACGATGCATTCTTGCCGCGCCCAATCGTGCCCGCGAGTGCTTCCGTATCTAGCTCAGTACCGTGGCGACTGTAAAGCCTTTCTGGCGTTGAGCCGATAAAGCTATGCTTGGAGTCAAGCACCAGCATGAAATGAAAGCTGTTGTGATTTTTTTGATAGCTCGCCTTTAAGAGCTGAGCTGCACAAATCGGCTCATCCAAATGCACGGTCGTTTTACGCGCAAGCACCACTTTTTTGAAATCGTTATTGTCGATACCAGTGAGCACTTTCTCAACTAAACCATTCCACTCTGGTTGCTCTGGAAGGTGGTCAATATGTTCAATATGCGCACTCAACGGGGCCAATATTGCGGCATCAACAGACAGCTTCTTCAGCGCATTGATTGAGGCAACGCGATCGGGGGTCAAGTTGACGGCTAAAGACCATTTGTCATCAAATCGAATCAGCTCTATCTGCGGGAGAAAGAAAAACGATTCCATACAACGTCGATTCTTCTCTGTGTGTCCATCGAAAGAGCGGCCACCCCAGATGCGTTGATCGTCTCCAAGAATCGCGTAAGCCGGTGCAGGATCAGAAAAGGTATGGATTTGTCCTAACGCAACAACCTCTTCTCGAGTGTCTCGAGATTGCCAGTAGAACTTGGGGAACAGCGGTTGAGCATGAAGCCATTCAATAAATGCAAACGGTGGTTTTTGCTTAAGAACTTCAACACAACGAACTTCGCCAGCTTGTGCATTTTGAACTCGCTCAGTCAAAGCGCAGATGGTTTGTTGGAAATGTGACAAATCGACCTCGTTCACATCTAATTTATTATTATATTAGTTTGATACTTTATGGGTAGCACCTACTTAGATCAAGAATGTATAAAATCTTTTCAGTATTCCTGTGATTTTAAGCGTTTCGCCCCTCAGTTTACCTAAGCTCGGTCCGAGTTTACGAAATCCCTCACTATCACTTCTAAACAGCCACTGGCTAAAGGTTATTCGGAATTAACCGATTGTTCAGATTTTTATTCTATCAAACGTCAATTTAGGGTACTTTAATAAAGTATTTAAATAATTTTTAGGAAATCGGCAATGCAAAACATCGGGATGTCGTCAAAACTCAACAGTGTATGCTATGAGATCAGGGGACCAGTACTAAAACATGCTAAGCGCATGGAAGAAGAAGGACATAAAATCCTAAAGCTAAATATTGGTAATCCCGCCCCGTTTGGTTTTGACGCCCCAGATGAAATCCTAGTTGACGTAATTCGTAACCTGCCGACATCTCAAGGTTACTGCGATTCAAAAGGGATCTACTCTGCCCGTAAAGCCGTGGTGCAGCACTATCAAAAGAAAGGTCTGCGTAACCTAGATGTAGAAGATGTCTACATCGGCAACGGTGCTTCTGAGCTTATCGTAATGTCGATGCAAGCTCTGCTAAATAATGGCGATGAAATCTTAGTTCCCGCTCCTGACTACCCGTTGTGGACAGCCTCTGTTGCACTATCTGGCGGTAAAGCCGTTCACTACATGTGTGATGAAGAGAACGACTGGTATCCGAACCTCGAAGACATGGTCGCTAAGATCACGCCTAAGACTCGCGGTATTGTTCTTATCAACCCGAATAACCCAACGGGTGCAGTTTACAGCCGTGACTTTTTGCTTAAAGTGGTCGAAATTGCCCGTGAGCACAAACTGATGATCTTCGCCGATGAGATCTACGATAAAGTGCTTTACGACGGTGCCGTACACACGTCTATTGCAACCCTAGCAGAAGACGTATTGATGGTGACATTTAACGGCCTATCAAAGGCGTACCGCGTTTGTGGTTTCCGTGGCGGTTGGATGTTCCTAACGGGCCCTAAACATCTAGCCAAGGGCTATGTTGAAGGCCTCGAAATGCTTGCCTCGATGCGTTTGTGTGCCAACGTACCAATGCAGCATGCTATTCAAACGGCACTAGGCGGCTATCAGAGTATCAACGAGCTTATCCTGCCAGGCGGTCGTTTGCTTGAGCAGCGTGACCGAGCTTGGGAACTGATCAACAAGATTCCAGGCGTCTCTTGTGTGAAACCCAAAGGGGCGATGTACCTGTTCCCGAAAATCGACACTGAGATGTACAACATCAAAGACGACCAAAAGTTTGTACTCGATTTCTTGAAGCAAGAGAAGGTACTGCTGGTACAAGGTACTGGCTTCAACTGGCCAAAACCAGACCACTTCCGAATCGTGACACTGCCGCATATTGAAGACTTAGAAACAGCTATTGGCCGACTTGAACGCTTCCTGTCGACCTACAGCCAAGAATAATCATAGATTACAAGGCTTTAAATTAGTCTAGATCACTTCTATTCTTAAAAGGCTCCTACTTGGAGCCTTTTGTCATTTCAGGGAGGAAATCTATGACCCAAAGCCATTTCTTTGCGCACCTTGCCCGCATGAAGCTTATTCAGCGCTGGCCTTTGATGCGCTCCGTCTCCACCGAGAATATCTCTGAGCACTCCCTACAAGTGGCCTTCGTCGCCCACGCATTAGCCGTGATTAAAAACAAGAAGTTTGATGGGAACCTAAACCCTGAACACATTGCTCTACTCGGTATGTATCACGATACCAGTGAGGTTCTGACGGGGGATTTGCCAACGCCGGTAAAGTATTACAACCCAGACATTGCAAACGAGTACAAAAAGATTGAGGCCGCTGCTGAGCAACGTCTACTCTCTATGCTCCCAAAAGAGTTCCAAGAAGACTTTGCTCCTTTCCTGATCTCAGGTAAAGCGAGTAAAGAGGAACAAAGCATCGTCAAACAGGCCGACACCATCTGCGCCTACCTCAAGTGTTTGGAAGAACTCAGCGCCGGCAACCATGAGTTTGAACAAGCCAAAAGACGCTTAGAGGAGACCCTTTCACAGCGAGCCAGTCCAGAAATGGACTACTTTTTAACGACTTTTGCCCCTAGCTTCGAATTATCGCTAGACGAAATCAGTTAGCTAGGTATAAGTTGTGATAATAACTCTAAACCAATAGGTGCTCATTTGACGCTTTCAAACTCACCTACTCTATTGCTTGCCGAGCAATGGAAAGCACGCAACGACGATGAACACAAGATTCGCCGAGATGACCACAGAAGCCCATTTCAACGTGACCGCGCTCGTGTGCTTCACTCTGCAGCATTTAGACGCCTGCAAGCTAAAACCCAGGTCCACGGCACCGCAATCAACGATTTCCACCGTACTCGCCTGACTCACTCCTTAGAAGCAGCTCAGTTGGGAACCGGGATCGTCGCCCAACTTAAAAAGAAGCAGCCTGAGTTTCGAGAACTGCTGCCATCGGATAGCTTAATTGACTCTTTGTGTCTTGCTCATGATATCGGTCATCCACCTTATGGCCATGGTGGTGAAGTGGCGCTCAACTATATGATGCGTGATCATGGCGGCTTTGAGGGTAATGCTCAAACCTTCCGTATTGTGACTCAGTTGGAACCCTACACTGAGCACCACGGCATGAATCTATCAAGGCGTACTCTTCTTGGTTTGATCAAGTACCCATCGCTGATCAGCAAGGTAAAAGCCACCTCAATGCCAGAGCCAGTTAAACACCAAAGACAACTGCGAGCCAAAGATTGGATGCCAGCTAAAGGTATTTACGACCACGATAAAGCGCTGTTTGAGTGGGTACTGGCTCCCTTGTCTGAACATGACCAAGCTCTTATTCAACAACCAAGAAAATCTCACGTCGAACCGTTTGAACACAATAAGACCAAGTACAAATCTCTCGACTGTTCCATTATGGAGTTAGCAGACGACATCGCCTATGGCGTACATGATTTGGAAGATGCGATGGTGTTGGGTTCAGTGACCAAAGCCCAGTGGATGGAATCAGCTTACCCGCAACTGTTGGAAGCCAACGATCCTTGGGTCACACGCCACCTCGATTCAATTACTGAAATGTTGTTTTCAGGTGAGCAATACCGTCGTAAAGATGCAATTGGCGGCATTGTTAACGCATTGCTTACCAGTATCTCAATCAAGCCAGTAGATGCGGGGTTTGAAAACCCTCTGCTCTCTCATAATGCCTACCTAGAGCCAAGTATGGATTCAACCCTAGATAAGCTAAAGCACTTTGTGAGTGAGTTTGTGATTCAGGTGCCTGAAGTTCAAGTCATCGAATACAAAGGACAGCAGATCATCATGGATATGTTTGAAGCCTTCAGTGCCGACCCTGAGCGCTTGTTACCGATGGCAATTAAGAAGCAGTGGCAAAGCCACACTGAAGAGTGTCGTAAGATGAGGGTTATCGCTGATTACATCTCATCTATGACCGATGACCTCGCTCAAAAAATGCATCAACAGCTGTTCTCGGCACATACTGAGTTCTAACGAGCTAGATTTCGCTGAGACGCAGCTAACTTAAGTAATTTTTCTCAAATACGCCTGGTGGCATTTGGTCGATTTGAAACTGAATCATTCGATCAAATGCTGCAAGCAACGGGTCAAAATCACGATGAGGTTGCAGCAAGCTCAGTAAGTGGTAGCCCGCCTCTACGGTAGATAGGCTGTTTTCACTCGGCGCTTTGCGAATCCGATAATTCCCTTTCAGATCTTTTGGTAAATGAAGGGTATCTAGCTGCTGTAAGTTGCTGGAGACTTGCCACATCTTGAACGCTTTCTTCCACGTCCCATCGAGCAAGATGATTCTCAGCTTTTGCTCCTCAGAACCATTCAAGCTAGACGCAGACAACTGCTCCACAGACAGCGAACTCTCATCTGGGTACAAGATTGCATGTTGATAGTGGTCGTCGTTCAACAGATGATTAAGAGCGTCATGGTCAGAGAAGTCTTCGCCAATGAAAGTCACGCTATTTTCCAATGACAGCGATAAAATACGTGCGGTCCCCATCGGCCTATGCTCTTCTGATGGGTGCTGAAGAATGATAAGCTCAACGTCCGATTTAAGTGGAGTGATCCACTGACAAATACACGCTTTCAAAGCCTTACGGCACTGGGGGCAATAACGAGACATGGATTTACGGTGTACCCTGCTTTAGTTTTTACTTCACTGATGTGTGTGCTATTCCAATTTGACCCGATTCAAGCTTGGGTCGTTTGGGATCACAATGCAATCGCCAATGGACAATGGTGGCGAATCGTAACAGGAAACTTTTCCCATACCAACCTTTCACACTTAGCAATGAACCTTGCTGGGTTATGGGTGATCTGTTTTGTATTTCAACCAAGCCGAGTCCGACTCCTAGTCTACCTGTTCATCATCAGCCTATTTACCGGAACAGGGCTTCTAGCGACAGATATACAAAGTTATGTCGGTTTGTCAGGAACCCTGCACGGTCTGTTTGGTGTATTCGCTCTGACAGAGGCGCTGACAGGCCGACACTCAAGTTGGTTACTGGTTGCTGGGCTAGTTGCGAAAGCCGCATGGGAGCAGTTTGTGGGGCCTTCTACTACAACAGGCGCATTGATCAATGCTCGTGTTGCGATTGAAGCCCATCTCATTGGGGCATTAAGTGGTTTTCTGTTGGCTTGGATTAAAGTGAAACGAAGAATATGAAGGGCTCTACCCCTTCATATTTAGCTCTATTACAACTCAATTCTCTTTCGGTTCTTCTCAACGGTTGCTGCACCGATGCCTTTTACATTCGCTAAGTCGTCAGGCTTTTGAAATGAACCATTCTGGTCGCGATACTGCACAATCTCCTGCGCTTTTTTATCACCAATACCAACCAACAAAGCTGACAACTCTTCCGCTGTGGCAGTGTTGATATTCACCGTTACTTCAATTCCTTCATAGAGCTCCGCTTTAGACGGGCTATCTGCCCAAGCTGAAGCACTAAAGACAATCATAAGAGACATTAAAAGAGTGTATAAACTTTTCATTTTCGTTCCGTTCCATGTTGTGAAAACTAATACCAATCACAGTAAGTAAGTGATCAAAAATAGCGCAGGAAAAAGGCTTGAGAACAAGGCAGAATTTTCTGATAAGTAGTTATTCTACAATCAAAAATTCTAACGCAGTTATCGAGCATTTTAACAAGCTAGGGTGAGCAATTATTTACTACGATTGGTATAAACGTTACTCTTTAAAAACCGACTACCGTAGTTTATTGAGACAAAAATAAAGCGGGTCACCTAAGTGACCCGCTTTGAGTTACAACTGATTTTCATTGTCGTGTAGGCTGACTCGCAAACCTACTCTTCAAGCTATCTTTTACCGAGCTTGCTATTACTGACCTTGACCTACAATGTAGTATTCAACGTCAGCGTTCTTACGAAGTACGTTCAGAACGTTCGTCAGGTCTTGCTGATTACCAACTCGCTCTAGCTGTGCACCGATTTGAGTGCTGTAAGCTGGGTTGATATCTGCAGTAACCTTAGATAGCTCAACAACCACGATGTTACCGTTTTGATCTTTCGCTTGACCAAATACTGGTTGATCCGCTTCTGGCTTAGCAAAAGCAAACACAGAGCTTGCTAGTGGTGAGCTACGGTCAATTGTTTCAAGTTCGCTGAACGTCAGGTTGTTTTCCGCTAGTACAGCTTCGTTACCCGCTTTTAGTTCATTCACTAGTGATACACCTAGCTCAATTGCTTGTTGTTCCGCTTTAACAGCAGACAGTGCAGCAACAACTTGGTCTTGTACTTCTTCTAGTGGAAGTACAGTTTCGTCGCGAGTCTCTTCAACGCGAACCACGATAACGTGTTCAGGCGCTACTTCGATAACTTCTGAGTTTAGGCCATCTTCTTTCACTTCTGGGCTCAGAATCGCTTGCATCACAGCAGGCGTCTTCAGTAGCTCAGGAGCGTCGATTTGAGAAACGAAGTCCGTTGTTTGGATCTTAGCGTTAATCGCCTCTGCAGAGTCGTCTAGTGAGTCTGGGTACTCAAACGCAACCTTCTCTAGTTCAGTTTGTAGTTCGTAGAATTGGTCTACGGCTTCCTGATCCAATAGCTCTTGCTTGATTTCAGCCGCTACTTCAGAGAAAGGCTGTGCTTTAGAAGCTTGCAGCTCGTCTAGCTTGATGATGTGGTAACCAAACTCAGACTTAACTAGGCCTGTTGTGTCACCTACGTTTTCTAGAGCGAAAGCCGCATCTTCAAACGCTGGGTCCATCACATCACGTTCAATCCAACCTAGGTCACCGCCAACATCAGCGCTACCGAAATCGTCAGACTTCTCTTCTGCTAGTGCAGCAAAATCAGCACCTGCGTTTAGCTCGTCAAGAATAGCTTGCGCTTTTGCTTCATCGTCACCTTGAACAAGGATGTGACTTACTTTGCGTTGCTCTTCAGTTGAGTACTTGTCTAGGTGCTCTTGGTAGTACTGCTCAGCTTGCTCATCAGACACCTGGATTTGACCTTTCAGCGCTTCTGCAGAAAGCTCAATGTAAGACACCTTCGCTTGCTCTGGACGAGTGTAAGCTAGTGGGTTTTGCTGATAGTACTCTGAAATCTCTTCTTCTGTTAGCTCAACGCTTTTCGCAAGTTCAGCAACAGATAGCGTCACTGTGCGGATATCACGTGTTTGAGCAATCAGTTTGCTTTGAGTATCGATCTCACCTTGAAGAACAAACTCACTACCTTGTAGCGCTGTCACCAGTTGGTTGCGCATTAGGTCACGACGCATGTATTCCGCAAAGCTTTCAGGGCCAAAGCCAGCACGACGAAGTGCCGCTTGGTAAACTTCTTGATCGAATTGACCTGCAGTTTGGAACTGAGGCATCTCTAGAATCATCGTACGGATTTGCGAATCGCTGATGCGTAGGCCTAGAGATTCAGCTTGCTGCTCAAGCAGTACATCGTTGATCATGCGATCAAGTACTGATTTACGGAAAGACTCTACGTATGCAGGGTCTGCAAGCATTTGAGAGAAGTAATCGCCAAGTTGTGATTGCATACGATTACGCTCGTTTTGGTAAGCTTGTTCGAACTCACCACGACCGATTTCGGTATTGCCAACTTTCGCTGCAGCGTTGTTACCGCCACCTGTGATGTAGCTACCTACACCTGCGAATACGAATGACAGGATAATCAACCCAAGGATAATTTTTACCGCGATGCTATTCACGCCTTCGCGTAATCGATCCATCATAATTTAAGTGCTCTCCGGATATGAAGCATGGGCTTCAACATAAAAATCTTATTCACGCGATATTATCAGAAAAAGAAATGCGCATCAGTAGGATGCGCATAATTTAAATTAGTTCAATGTGCTTTGCACAATAACTGTTTAAGAATGAAACATCATTTTTCAAACAGCTAACGCATCTTGCTACCTTGGCTTAATGAGTGCCTAGGTACCGCAATATTAGTTACATGCGTCTTTTAGTGCTTTACCAGCTTTAAAGCCAGGTACTTTTGCTTCTGCAATTTGGATTTCTTCACCAGTCTTAGGGTTACGACCTGTGCGAGCTGCACGAGTACGAACACTGAAAGTACCAAAACCAACAAGTGCTACTTGGTCACCTGATTGAAGTGTTGTGCCAACTGCTTCGATGAATGCGTCTAGAGCGCGGCCAGCTGAAGCTTTAGAGATATCTGCGTTTTCTGCGATTGATTCTACTAGTTGTGTTTTATTCACTGTGTTTCCCCTCTTTGTCATCTGCGACTAATTTAGGATGACGGTACGTTCCATTTTGGTTTTAATTTAGCCGAAAGCCTTATTGCAAAAGGGCTTGCGGCTTTAGTCAATTAACTTAGCGCCCAAAAAAAACGCTGACAAGCCTTTTTAGACTCATCAGCGTAATTCTTTACTTATTTTTGCTGCGCATCACTATTTTTCAGCGACAAACTCGACCCCAGATGGATCTCGTTCTAGTGCAACTTTCAATACTTCATCAATCCACTGAACAGGAATGACTTCTAAATCAGCGATTACGTTGTCTGGAATCTCTTCCAAATCACGCTCATTGTCTTTTGGAATCAGTACTGTTTTGATGCCACCACGGTGTGCTGCAAGCAGTTTTTCTTTCAAGCCACCGATAGGGAGAACTTCACCACGAAGTGTGATTTCACCTGTCATACCCACTTCTGCTTTTACAGGATTACCTGTCAGGCTAGAAACAAGTGCAGTACACATTGCGATACCCGCACTTGGGCCATCTTTTGGTGTTGCACCTTCAGGTACGTGAACGTGGATATCACGCTTCTCGTAGAAATCCGAGTTAATACCCAGTTTTTCAGCACGAGAGCGAACTACGGTCATCGCAGCTTGAATCGACTCTTTCATCACATCACCAAGAGAACCGGTTTGCGTTAGCTTACCTTTACCTGGCATTGCTTCAGTTTCGATCGTGAGCAGGTCACCACCGACTTGAGTCCACGCTAGGCCCGTTACTTGACCAATACGGTTGCTCTCGTCAGCTTTACCGAAGTCATGACGTTGAACACCTAGGTACTCTTTTAGGTTATCCATCGTAACAGTCACAGACTTAAGATCACTGTCTAGCAGGATGTTTTTAACCGCTTTACGACAGATCTTAGAAATCTCACGCTCTAAACTACGTACACCCGCTTCACGTGTGTAGTAACGAATAATACCGATGATTGCAGAATCTTCGATAGTGATCTCGTTTGCCTTAAGACCGTTACGTTTTACTTGCTTATCAACAAGGTGACGCTTAGCGATGTTTAACTTCTCGTCTTCTGTGTAACCAGATAGACGAATCACTTCCATACGGTCCAGTAGTGGGCCAGGAATGTCCATTGAGTTAGACGTCGCAACGAACATAACGTCAGAAAGATCGTAATCGACTTCTAAGTAGTGATCGTTAAACGCGTTGTTTTGCTCTGGATCGAGAACTTCTAGCAGCGCTGAAGATGGGTCGCCACGCATATCAGAAGACATCTTATCGATCTCATCCAATAGGAACAGTGGGTTCTTAACGCCAACTTTAGACATCTTCTGGATTAGCTTACCCGGAAGAGAGCCGATGTAGGTACGACGGTGACCACGAATCTCAGCTTCATCACGCACGCCGCCTAGCGCCATACGCGTGTACTTACGACCTGTAGCAGCCGCGATCGAGCGACCCAACGATGTTTTACCAACACCAGGAGGACCAACAAGACAAAGGATTGGACCTTTCAGCTTGTTGATTCGGTTCTGTACCGCCAAATACTCAAGAATACGTTCTTTAACACGCTCTAGACCGTAGTGATCTTCGTTTAAGATCTCTTCTGCTTTCGCTAGATTCTTCTTAACTTTAGAACGCTTCGCCCAAGGCACGCCAACCATCCAATCGATGTAGCTACGGACAACTGTTGCTTCTGCCGACATTGGCGACATCATCTTCAGTTTTTGTAGCTCTTGCTCGGTTTTTTCACGCGCTTCTTGAGGCATTTTCGACTCTTCGATCTTCTTCTTCAGAGTCTCGAATTCGTCTGGAGCATCGTCCATCTCGCCTAGTTCTTTCTGAATCGCTTTCATTTGCTCATTCAGGTAGTACTCACGCTGAGATTTTTCCATCTGCTTCTTAACACGACCACGGATGCGTTTTTCTACCTGCAGGATATCAATTTCTGATTCCATTTGGCCCATCAGGAACTCTAGACGCTCAGTCACATCTAGAATCTCTAGTACGTGCTGTTTGTCTACCAGTTTAAGTGGCATGTGTGCTGCGATGGTATCCGCTAGACGAGCGGCTTCATCAATCCCATTCAGAGACGTTAGTACCTCTGGTGGAATCTTTTTGTTTAGCTTAATAAAGCCTTCGAATTGATTGATCGCGCTGCGAACAACCACTTCTTGTTCTTTTTCGTCAAGTTCTGAGGTGACAACGTATTCTGCATCTGCAAGGAAGAATTCACTTTCTTTGAATTGGTGAATTTTCGCACGCTGCTGACCTTCAACAAGCACTTTAACTGTGCCGTCAGGTAGCTTTAAAAGCTGAAGAATCGTAGCAACGGTACCTACTTCGAATAGGTCGTCGATTGAAGGCTCATCAGTATCCGCTTCTTTCTGCGCCACTAGTAGCACTTGTTTGTTAGCTTCCATTGCCGATTCTAGGCAAGTAATCGATTTTTCACGACCAACAAACAGTGGGATAACCATGTGTGGGTAAACCACTACATCACGTAGAGGCAGCACGGGGATCTCGATACGCTCGGAACGTTCCAAGTTCATATATTTCTCTCTTCCGCTTTAACTTATAAAGCAGTATATGGGGCTTAAACGACTGGATTCAATGGAAGAATAAAAAAAAGGAGGTAATTGCTTACCTCCTTTTGGAATTTGAGTCACTAGTCTAAAAAAGACCTACTCTGCTACTGCCGCTTGGTTCTCTGAATTGCTGTAGATTAGAAGAGGTTCAGACTCTCCGTTAATCACAGACTCATCAATCACAACCTTGCTCACATCAGTAGATGATGGCAGTTCGTACATCGTTTCTAGTAGCACACCTTCTAAGATAGAACGTAGACCACGAGCACCTGTTTTACGGCTCATTGCTTTCTTAGCAATTGCGCGCAGTGCGTCTTCACGGAACTCAAGCTCAGTGTCTTCTAGCTCGAATAACGCAGCATACTGTTTAGTCAGTGCGTTCTTCGGCTCACATAGAATTTGAATTAGCGCTTCTTCGTCTAGTTCTGTCAGTGTGGTTGTCACCGGTAGACGACCAATGAATTCTGGAATTAGACCGTACTTCACTAGATCTTCAGGTTCAACTTGAGTGAATAGCTCACCGATTGTTTTAGTTTCATCTTTTGAACGCACTTCTGCGCCAAAGCCGATACCAGAACCTGTTTCTACACGTTGTTCAATCACTTTATCTAAGCCGGCAAATGCACCGCCACAGATAAACAGGATCTTAGATGTATCCACTTGCAAGAACTCTTGCTGTGGATGCTTACGACCACCTTGAGGCGGTACTGAAGCGACTGTGCCTTCTACAAGTTTTAGAAGTGCTTGCTGTACACCTTCACCAGACACGTCACGCGTGATTGATGGGTTTTCAGCCTTACGAGAAATCTTGTCGATTTCATCGATGTAAACAATGCCGCGTTCCGCTTTCGCTACGTCGTAATCACATTTCTGTAGCAGTTTTTGAATGATGTTTTCTACATCTTCACCCACGTAACCTGCTTCGGTTAGTGTGGTTGCATCTGCCATAGTAAATGGAACGTCTAGGAAACGAGCCAATGTTTCAGCAAGTAGTGTTTTACCACTACCAGTAGGACCGATAAGAAGAATGTTACTCTTACCTAGCTCTACGCCTTCAGCTGTTGTATCACCATTACGTAAACGCTTGTAGTGGTTATATACTGCAACTGCTAGCACTTTCTTCGCGTACTCTTGACCGATTACATAGTCATCAAGGTGCTCTCGAATCTCACGAGGCGTTGGTAACGCTTCGGACTCTTTCTTTGGAAGAACATCTTTAATTTCTTCACGAATAATGTCGTTACAAAGGTCGACACATTCGTCACAAATGTAAACAGAAGGGCCTGCGATTAACTTGCGAACTTCGTGCTGGCTTTTGCCACAGAAAGAGCAGTAAAGCAGTTTACCGCTACCACCCTCTTTGCTTTTATCTGTCATTCGCTAACCTCTTAGCCTTTACTCTCTATGATTTGAGTGTATATCAATTTGCATCAATTTGCGTTAAACAATTGCCTGTGCAATTACTCACCGCGATGATTCAGAACTGAATCCACCAAACCGTACTCTACAGCTTGTTCTGCAGACATGAAGTTGTCACGATCAGTATCACGCTCAACGATTTCTAGAGGCTGGCCTGTGTGCTCTGCCAATAGTTTGTTTAGCTTCTGTTTGATCGTTAGGATCTCTTGCGCGTGGATTTGAATATCAGACGCTTGGCCTTGGAAGCCGCCAAGTGGCTGGTGAATCATTACACGAGAATTTGGAAGCACATGACGCTTACCTGGCTCACCACCAGCAAGTAAGAATGCACCCATCGAGCAAGCTTGACCCATACATACTGTGCTCACGTTTGGCTTAATGAACTGCATTGTGTCGTAGATAGACATACCCGCTGTTACGCTGCCGCCAGGTGAGTTGATGTATAGATAGATATCTTTGTCTGGGTTTTCTGATTCCAAGAAAAGCAGTTGAGCCACGACAAGATTTGCCATGTGGTCTTCCACTTGACCGGTTAAGAAAATGATTCGTTCTTTTAAAAGACGAGAATAGATATCGTAAGAACGTTCACCACGGGAAGTTTGTTCAACCACCATTGGAACTAGTGCGTCCATAATCGATGGCATTGTATTTTTTTCTTGGTAGCTCATATTCTTATGTCCCTAAAATAAATGGCCCGAATGATTAAATCATACGGACCATTGTTAGCAGAATTGTCGACCGTACGTCAACCTTCTACGTCAGATATTACTATATTAAGCAGGTTGCTGATTCATTAGCTCGTTGAAGCTAACTTCTTTCTCAGAAACTTGAGCTTTAGCGATGATTGCATCAATAGCTTGCTCTTCTAGAGCAACGTTGCGCATGTTGTTCATCATTTGCTCGTTTTGCTCGTAGTAAGCAATAACTTCAGATGGATCTTCGTATGCAGTAGCCATCTCTTCGATGATTGCTTTTACTTTCTCATCGTCAGCTTTTAGCTCTTCAGACTTGATTACTTCACCAAGTAGAAGGCCAACAACTACGCGACGTTTAGCTTGCTCTTCGAACAGCTCACGTGGAAGTTGGTCAGCAGCTTCAGTGTTGCCACCGAAACGTTGAGCAGCTTGTTGACGTAGAGTACCGATCTCTTGGTCGATAAGTGCAGCTGGAACGTCGATGTCGTTTTCTTTAACTAGACCGTCGATAGCTTGCTCTTTGATGCGGTTCTTAACAGCTTGCTTAAGCTCACGCTCCATGTTCTTACGAACTTCAGCTTTAAGACCTTCAACGCCGTCAGTCGCGCCGAACTTAGCAACGAATTCTTCGTTTAGTTCTGGAAGTTCACGAGCTTCAACTTTGTTTACTTTGATTGCAAACTTAGCTGCTTTACCTTTTAGGTTTTCAGCGTGGTAATCTTCTGGGAAGTTTACGTCGATTTCGAATTCCATGCCTTTAGTTTTGCCAACGATGCCGTCTTCAAAACCAGGGATCATGCGACCAGCACCCATCTCTAGTGGGAAGTTCTCAGCTTTACCGCCTTCGAACTCTTCACCGTCGATAGAACCAACGAAATCGATAGTTGCACGAGAACCTTCTTCTACAGCTGCATCAACTTCAGTCCAAGTTGCTTGTTGCTTACGTAGAGTTTCGATCATCTCTTCAACGTCAGCTTCTTTAACTTCTACTGCTGGTTTCTCAACAGAGATGTTCTCAAGACCTTTCAGCTCAACTTCTGGGTAAACTTCAAAAGTTGCGTTGAATACTAGATCTTCGCCTTCTTTGTTTTCTACTGGTGCGAAAGTTGGTGCGCCAGCTGGGTTGATCTTCTCTTTAACGATCGCTTCGATGAAGTGGCGTTGCATTACTTCGCCCATCACGTCTTGACGTACTGCTTTGCCGTACATTTTAGCAACCATCTTCATTGGCACTTTGCCTTTACGGAAACCATCGAAACGACGGTTTTTCGCGATGTTGCGTAGTTCAGCTGTAACTGCATCTTCGATGTTAGCAGCAGGAACAGTAATATTAAGACGGCGCTCTAGGCCTTCTAGCGTTTCAACAGTAACTTGCATTATATAAAACCTCAAAACTGGCTCAGATAATCTGAGCATATGAGCCGTAACGTGCATTCCTTGGGAACGCGTGTTGTTGGCTGCATCCTTGTGTAGTGCTCTATCCGAACACCTAATTTAAAATTGAGCATTGATGCCTGAGTGATCATTCAATCAAACACCAGACTAATCAGCGATATCTTTTTTCTATGTTCTTCAGCGAAGTTCATAGCCTGTTTTACAACAAGGAAAGGTATCTCCGATTAGCCTCAGGACAGAAATTTTAGACGCGACATTCTAGCGATCTGTTTAATCTCTGTCGAGCCAATCACCTCAGCTTGATGATGAATGCTCTAAATTCGTCCGCCTGAGAGGGTCATATTCAATCAAAACACCACTCGACACATCGGAAATGGGGACAATAGCGGCTTTTTCAAGGGAATCGAGGGCTTTTTTTCCGAAAAAGCTTAAAAAGAGATCTTGCTCTTGTTTTACCCCTCAGAGTCGATAACTTTTTCAACAATCTGCGTTACAAAGCCTTAACCTATAACTATCTGTCAGCCCTCATTTTTTGAACTTTTTATGACACTTTGAGCGTTTCAGGCACATGACACGCTTTTCTACACCGTAATACACAGCGAGATCTCTTATGTTTCAACCTTCCCGCCTACCCATTTTGCTGCTCATCACCTATGGGTTGCTGATGATTCTCGGCGGTCACTGGGTGTGGAAAATAAGTCATCAAAGTTTGCTCGAAGATCACCAATCAAAGCTTGACCGTTTCTCGGTACATATCGCCAGTCAACTAGATAAATTCGCACACATTCCAGAACTGCTTTCTAAAGACAAAGAGTTAATCGATGCACTGCACGCTCCTGATAACTCTGCACAGATAGAACTTACCAATCGCTACCTGGCACATGTGAATCAGGTAATACAAGCCTCTGACACCTATTTGCTCGACCATATTGGTACCACGATTGCGGCCAGCAACTGGAATCAAAGCCACTCATTTGTTGGTCGTAACTTTGCTTTCCGGCCTTATTTTCAGCACGCTTTTAGCGGCAAAGAGAATCAATATTTCGCCCTAGGGTCGACTTCTGGAAAGCGCGGTTATTACTACTCTTACCCTGTCTCCTATGCGGCCGAAATCATCGGTGTAATCGTCGTAAAGATGGACCTATCACTGATTGAAGCAAGCTGGAAAGGCAAACAGAGTTACTTCGTTGCTGATGACAAAGACCATGTGGTGTTTATGTCGAGTAACCCCGACTGGCTATTTAAAAGCTTGCAACCATTGGACGATGCGCGTAAACGTGAGATCCAAGAGGGAAGACAGTTCCTTGATACCAACATTGAGAGCCTGAACTTCAACGGCGACCTTGACTCATCCACCAGCACGATTCAATCTCTTCATCCTCTGGTTCATGAGCAGTTTTTTGTCTCTTCACGCTTTATTGAACAACCGAGATTAACGGTCAGGGTACTCTCTCCTACTCATTTAGTGTGGTGGGATCTGATCTCTTATCTGGTGGTACTGAGCCTAGTTTTTGCCATCATCTATCTTGCCCTACAGCTCAACCTAAACCGTATCCATCGTCGAGTGCAGATTGATAGGCTGCAATCTGAAGCCAAACAGAAGCTCGAGTTTCTGGTGTTAGAGAGAACATCAGAATTACACGCAGAGGTTTTGCAACGCACCGAAACTGAAAAGGTATTGCGACAGACACAAGATGAGTTAATCCAAGCCGCGAAACTGGCGGTTTTGGGGCAGATGTCCGCAAGCATCAGTCACGAGTTAAACAATCCGCTAGCTGCGATTCGCAGTTACGCCGATAACGGGCGTCTATTTTTAGCCAAAGAAAAGTTCGAACGTGTTGATGACAATTTATCACGTATCTCATCACTGACTGACCGCATGGCCAAGATCAGTCATCAACTTCGATCATTTGCCAAGAAATCAAACGCGGAAGACCTATCGCAATTGCAACTGCTTCCCTTGCTTCACTCCTCTATCGAGTTAATGAAACCTCAATTAAAGGCAGAAAGAGTGGTGATATCCCCCCTTCCGGACAAGCTAGATGCGGTCATTCAAGCCAATGCTATCCAGCTTGAGCAAGTGATCATTAACCTTATCACCAATGGTATGCAGGCCATGGAAGGACAAGAGACCAAGCAACTTAATCTC
Organism: Vibrio sp. D420a; assembly: GCF_030248625.1. NCBI lineage: Bacteria > Pseudomonadati > Pseudomonadota > Gammaproteobacteria > Vibrionales > Vibrionaceae > Vibrio > Vibrio sp. D420a. The sequence goes on from NZ_JAHGAN010000033.1 coordinate 30,112, forward strand.
GAGTTCGAATACCATACCAATGCCAACTCAGAGCAATGTATTCAGATACATATTGACGATAACGGCCCCGGCTTTGCGCATGACACGCCGCAACAGTTTTTTGAACCATTTCATACCACCAAGAAGAATGGTTTAGGACTTGGGCTATCAATCTCACAACAGATTATAAGAGGCATAAATGGCGAACTCACCCACGCCAAAAGCCCATTAGGCGGAGCAAGATTTACTATCTGTCTGCCGTTAATTACAGAACAACAAAATAACAATAACGATTAAAGGAACCATTATGTGCCATGTCTATTTCATTGATGATGAGCCAGATCTGCGGCTAGCCAGTGAACAGAGCTTTGAACTGGCAGACATTGATGCTCAGTTCTTCCCTGACGCAGAGTCAGCGTTGATTGCTATCCAAGAGCATGGACTGCCTCATGTGATCATCACTGATATCTGTCTTCCGGGGTTATCTGGCCATGACCTGCTGAATACCGTCATCCACAAGGATAAAGAGCTACCGGTGATCATGATTACCGGGCACGGCGACATCTCAATGGCGGTAAAATCAATTCATGATGGCGCTTATGACTTTATCGAGAAGCCATTTGCCAATGAAAGGCTGATTGAGACCACTAAGAGAGCCATCGAGAAGCGTCAATTGATCCTCGAAAACCGCGAGCTCAAACAGTCACTTAAAGCTAGCCAAACCCTCGGCCCGCGCATCATCGGCGACACACCAGTTATTCAAGAGCTGCGTTCGACCATTACTCATGTTGCTGACACCAGCGCCGATATCTTACTGTTTGGTGAAACGGGAACGGGTAAAGAGTTAGTGGCGCGCTCGCTTCACGAACAGAGCAGTCGACGTGAACAGAATTTCGTCGCAGTTAACTGTGGTGCGGTACCAGAGAACTTGATTGAGAGTGAACTCTACGGTCATGAAAAAGGCGCCTTTACTGGAGCGGAAACCAAGAGGATCGGTAAGTTTGAGCATGCCCAAGGCGGTACCCTATTTCTAGACGAGATTGAATCCATGCCAATGCAGGCGCAGATTCGTCTATTGAGAGTTCTTCAAGAGCGCGTTATCGAGCGTATTGGCTCTAACCAACTACAGCCCTTGGATATTCGCGTCATCGCAGCCACTAAAGTCGACCTCAAAAAAGCCGCTGCAGAAGGCACATTTAGACAAGATCTCTACTATCGCCTCAATGTCGTTACAATCGATTTACCACCACTACGCAGTCGCAAAGAAGACATTGCCGCCCTTTTCCACCACTTTCTATTGGTTGCTGCGGCACGTTATGGCAAAACCGCACAAGCACTACCAAGTAGCGACCTGCACAAGTTAATGGCTCATGATTGGCCTGGCAATGTACGAGAGCTTAGAAACACCGCAGAGCGTTTTATTCTGTTGGGCAAACTGGCGCAACTGGGGGATGTTGTTGAGCAAGAGGTATGCTCGAGTTTGGCTGATCAAGTAGCAAGCTTTGAAAAGTCAGTGATTGAGCAAGCTTTGATCGACAACGAAGGCAGCATCAAGCTAACAATGGAGCTACTTAACGTGCCGAGAAAAACTCTGTACGACAAGATGCAGCGCTACCAAATCGACAAAGACGATTATAAGTAAACTCTATCTGTTAGTTTTGGTTCTAAGTTGGCAGAGACGCATGCACTCAGCCATACTCTCAATATCCGAATTAACAGAAGCAATTCTAATCGCACCATGAACGAGAAAACAACAGTTCCTGCCATATCTGATACCGTTTTGATCGACGGGCATTACGAAGAAGAAAAGCGTTCAGGGCGAGAACGACGCAAAGGTAATGCTCGTTGGAAAGGTTACGACAGAAGAAACAGAGTCACTCGTCGTCATCCAGGTAAAAAAATAGATGAAGAGGTTTAACTCTTCATCTATTCGTTAAGGATAACGTTGTACTCAATCGTATTACTTAGTGATGATTTCCGGTCCCATTAGGGTAGTCGGTAGCCATGTTGATACCCATGGCACGTAAGTAACGATTATCAAGAACAGGAACATTACGCCAACCCACGGCAGTGCCGCTTTCACCACGTTCATCATCGACATCTTGGCAACCCCTGCGGTCACAAACAAGTTGAGCCCCACTGGTGGCGTTATCATCCCTATCTCCATGTTCACCACCATCATGATACCTAGGTGGATTGGGTCAATACCCAGTGCAATTGCAATTGGGAAAACCAGCGGCGCAACAATGATCAACAGACCAGATGGCTCCATGAACTGACCACCAATCAATAGCAGTACGTTAACCACAATCAAGAAGGTAATTGGACCAAGGCCTGCCGATAGCATCGACTCGGTGATCATTTGTGGAATGCGTTCTTCTGTTAGTACGTGCTTAAGAATCAATGCATTAGCAATGATAAACAACAGCATAATGGTCAGCTTACCGGCATCGTACAAAGTATCTTTGGTGTCTTTGTGGACGAAGGTTTGTAGTGCTTTCACTAGCATCGGCTTTTTGTTTTCTTTGTCAGCGAATGGCCCCATGTCTTTATAGACAAAGTTCGCGATAAAGAAAGCATACACCGCAGCCACTGCTGCCGCTTCTGTTGGTGTAAAGATACCACCGTAAATACCACCAAGGATGATTACGATAAGCAACAAGCCCCAACTCGCGTCTTTCGCAGCATCAAACATTTCACCCCAACCAACAAATGGTTGTGCTGGGATCTTTTTGATACGAGCAGCAATGTAGATAGCGATCATCAGCATCACGCCAGCCAGTAGCCCCGGAATCACACCACCCAGGAACATACGACCAACAGACACGTCTGTTGCTGCGGCATAAACGACCATTACGATAGATGGCGGGATCAGAATACCCAAAGTACCCGCATTACAGATAACACCTGCCGCGAACTCTTTTGAGTAGCCATTTTTCACCATACCGGCAATTACGATACTACCAATCGCTACTACGGTCGCAGGAGACGAACCAGACAGTGCCGCAAACATCATACACGCTACAACAGACGCCATTGCCAGACCGCCGCGGAACCAACCTACCATTGCGATTGCAAAACGGATAATTCGCTTTGCTACACCGCCCGTAGACATAAAGCTAGACGCTAAAATGAAGAACGGGATTGCTAACAAAGTGTAGTGACCCGCAAACGCGTTAAACAGGGTTTGCGCCACTGAAGCAAGTGACGCGTCTGAGTGCATCAACAAAAACAGAATACTGGATAAACCCAGCGAGATAGCAATCGGCACGCCCACCAGCATGAAAGCGATTACCATCAAGAATAGAAATAACATCGCCATGATTAGTCGTCCTTGCTTTTCGATTGTTGATTAGATGGCTTTGAGTCTTCCGTTTTCACGGAGTTTTGCGAATCCAAAATCGCTGTTGCGTCTTCGTCACTTCCCGCTTCGACTTGTGCTTTAAGCGCATCAAGATCTTCTTCCGCTTCGTGACCTGCGATCATGCGATCAATCTTGCCTGTCGCGACTTGATAAGCGATCTGTGCAAAACGGAATGTAAGAAGTGCCATACCAATCGGTAGTGCCATGTAAGGAATGAATCGAGGCAGTTTTTCGTAGCGCTCGCCCTCATTGAGCCAATCAGCTAAGAACTGCAGCATCTCTGGCATTGGAATATCGTCGGTTTCGTACCATGCGCGATCGGTCGCGAATGGGTACCAGTAGTTCCAAGAACCAATCAAAAGAAGGATAGAGAACGCAAGGCAACAAGTGACAGCAATCAAGGCATACACTTTTCTAAGTTTCTCTGGTGCTAGGTTGATAACCACATCAACCCCGATGTGGAAGTGTTTTTTAACGCCGTAAGAAGCGCCAACCAACACCATCCACGCAAACATGAATACGGTGAGTTCCAATGCCCATAAAATGTTGTCATTGAACGCGTATCGAAATACCACGTTCGCAAAAGTTAATAGGGTCATTGCACCCAGAAAGAAGGCTATTAAAGACTCTTCAATTAAATCGGTGACTCTTCCGACTTTGGAAAATAAAGACTGTTCCATTTGAGACTGTTCCATAAAATGCTCCGCTTATAATTGTTTTAATAGAGGGCGGCGGTAGGGAGCCGCCACCCAATAGCGGTATTACTGGTTAGAAGCCAGTGCAGCTTCGATTAGATCAGAGCCGATGTCTTTCTCAAACTTCTTCCATACTGGTTGAAGCGCTGTTACCCAAGCTTGACGCTGTTCTGGTGTCAGTGTACGAACCTCACCACCTGCTTCGATGATGTTATTCTTGTTCGCTAGGTTAACTTTTGAAGACTCAGCGTTACGTGTCTCAGAAACTTCTTTAACAATCGTGTTTAGCTGTTCACGTACGTCTTTAGGTAGGCCTTTCCAGAAGTCGTTTGACGTTACAACTAGGTAATCAAGAATACCGTGGTTGGTTTCTGTGACGCCGTCTTGTACTTCGAAGAATTTCTTACCGTATATGTTAGACCAAGTGTTCTCTTGACCGTCGATAACTTTAGTTTGCAGGCCGCCGTATACTTCTTTGAACGACATTTTCTGTGGGTTAGCACCTAACTGCTCAAACTGTGCAACCAGTACGTCAGACGCTTGTACACGGAACTTCAAACCTTCTGCATCAACAGGGCTGATAAGCGGCTTGTTCGCAGACATCTGCTTCATGCCGTTATGCCAGAACGCTAGACCTTGTAGGCCACGACGCTTCATTGCATTCTTCAGCTTTTCACCAGATTCTGAGTTTTGGAAACGGTCAACAGCGTCAACATCTTCAAACAGGAACGGAAGGTCAAAAATGCGGTATTTCTTAGTGAACTTCTCAAATTTAGACAGGGAAGGTGCCGCCATTTGAACATCACCGTTTAACAGGGCTTCCAGTACCTTGTTGTCATCATATAGCGTTGAGTTAGGGAAAACTTGCATACAAGCTTTACCGTTCATTTCCGTGTTTACTCGCTCTTCTAGTAGAGAAGCAGCAATGCCTTTCGGGTGCTTATCAGTATTTGTTACATGGCTGAATTTGATAACAATTTCGCCAGGATCACAGTTCGCAGCAGCATTAAAACTTGTGAGCGCAAGCGCAGATACAGATAGCAGGGTAAGAGGCTTAAACATTATTATTCTCCTTAGTAAACAAAGCAGCCCATCAATGGGAACTGCATGTCATCACTAAGGCAATTAACGAGCCAACTAGCTACAATTATTTAACAAGCCTTTAACCACAAGGCTTCGCGGATAATTAGATGAACCTAAAGAAAAACAAACGCATAAGTAATGGGTGGAAAATGACACATCGAATATTTGTAAATGGGTGGGAGTTGACCACTGTTTAAATGATGAGTTCGAAAACCAGAATGGACTTACAGGCTACTAAAGTAACTCTGTCGTAATGAGTGAATCATGCTCAGCACACAAGAGATTAAATCTAAAAAGAGAAAAGCGACCATAACGATCGCTTTTATCAACACTGATTCACATTATAGAGCTGGAAATACCTGTGATATTTTACTATCAGTTCATCACTGCAATTGGGTCTGGCACCCCATCAGGATCATTATTTACCGTTCCATCTGTCGATGGTAATTCACCATCACCTAACCCACTCGCTAATATGACACCGCATAAGTGAGGCGCTGCCATCGAGGTACCATTGTAAGAAACCGTTCCTCCTCCCGCTTTGGTTGATAGCACATCGACTCCCGGTTGCGCGTAATCGACATCAAAACCATAATTGGAAAAGTAAGCGAAGCTATCGTTAGTTTCGCCAAATGCTGAGATAGTAAATATGTTTGTACCGTTAGTGCTCGCAGGCGTAAAACCACTCGCGTCTTGACCAGAGTTGCCAGCCGCCAGCGAGAAAAAGACCCCTTTTGATGCGGCAGTTAGGATTGCACTCTCTAGAGCCTCAGAATAACCAGCACCACCTAAGCTCATGTTGGCACAGTCGCCGGAATTACCATAACGAGCAACATGGTCAACACCGGCTATCACACCCGACATTGTACCACTGCCACTGTTATCTAAGACCTTCACTGGGATAACCTCAACCCCTGGAGCAACACCAATAACATCAAAGCCATCATCATACGCCCCTATTGTTCCAGCGACATGTGTGCCATGGCCGTTACCATCATTGGTATTATTTTTCTTGCCGCGAGTAAAGTTTGCACCCCGTGACTCGTTAACATTCAAATCTGGATGGCCGCTATCAATACCGGAGTCGATAACCCATGCGACAACAGTGGCGTCACTCATATCAACAGTGCCACCCTTTACTCGTGTCACTCCCCAAGGCGTTTGTTGTATCGCTCTCTCTGCAGAATCTCCCCCGCCCTTATTCGGGTTACCGCCTCTCGGAAATGCATGCATCTCAATATCTTGTTCAATATATTCAATTTCGGGAAACCTATTTGTCAGTCCCTTGAGTGCTTGCTGAGGGATTTTGACTGAAAAACCTTTCAATGCATGACTGTATTGATGACCAACCACACCTTTTCCGCTCGCCACTTCACGAGCGATATCATTAGCACGAGATACCGACGTGCTTTCTTTAAGAACGACAATATAACTATCGCGCAGATCATGATTTACCACAGCCCCTACAGGAAAGGACAGAAGAGCAGCTGACATAGCCCCTGCTAGTATTTGAACTCTCATTTCCGACATCCTTGGTTTTCTATAATAATTTCCCGTAAAGCATAGACCCTAGTAATAGATTTATCAGTAATAAGTTTTGTATATTGATATAAAAACACCCCATCAAATGATGGGGTGTTTAATAAAAGGTTATGATTTACAAGATTCTAGAAATCAATTCTTCTTTCCGTTTGCGCATCAAAGAATACCGCTTTCGACAGGTCGAAATGCAGCGGCGCCATCTGCCCTACCGAGACTTCAAATTCCGGAGATAAGCGACACGCCACTTCTTGATCGTTGACCTTCACCATCGCTATCGTATCTGGCCCTGTCGGTTCTAGTACTTCCAGTTGCAAGTCCAGTTTAGTGGTTGCTGATAGATCATCACCTTGTTGCTCAGTAATGTGCTCTGGGCGCAGTCCAATCACTACTTCTTTGCCATCTTGTTCGCGCATGCTTTGCGGTAGTCGAATATGGTGCTCCTGATCAGCGGTACCAATAACCTTGATGATCGGATTCTGCTCCTCGTCGAGATCTACCATAGTCTTGATGAAGTTCATCGATGGTGAACCCATAAAGCCCGCCACAAACATATTGCTTGGCTTGGTGTAGATCTCTTGCGGTGTGCCTAACTGCTGCAATTCACCATCTTTCATTACTGCAATGCGGTCAGCCAGCGTCATCGCCTCGATTTGGTCATGGGTTACATAAACAATCGTGGTATTAAGCTTTTGATGTAGGCGCTTAATCTGGTGGCGCATTTCCACACGCAGCTTGGCATCTAAGTTGGAAAGCGGCTCATCGAACAAGTACAGCTTAGGACGACGCGCCAGTGCACGCCCCATCGCCACACGCTGACGTTGACCACCCGACAACTGTGATGGTTTACGATCCAGCAGTTGTTCGATTTGCAGCATTTCAGCGACGCGATTCACTTCAGCATCGATCTCGTCCTGCGGCATCTTGCGTATCTTCAAGCCGAAGGCGATATTGCCGCGAACCGTCATGTTTGGGTATAGCGCATAAGATTGAAACACCATCGCGATATCGCGGTCTTTAGGTTCAACCTGAGCCACGTCGACACCATCAATCACTATCTCACCTGAACTAATGTTTTCTAGCCCAGCAATGGTGTTCATTAGGGTGGATTTTCCACACCCCGAAGGGCCGACAAGTATCAAGAACTCCCCCGAATCGATACTAATGTCGATGCCCTTTAACGTTTCGTTGTCCGCGTTGCGATAAGTTTTACGGATCTGTTTTAAATCTAATGTTGCCATGGGTAATTATCCTTTTACTGATCCTGCCGTTAGGCCACGAACAAAGTATTTTCCTGCGAAGACATACACCAACAATGTTGGCAGTGCGGCGATGATCGCAGCAGCCATATCGACGTTGTACTCTTTAACGCCCGTACTGGTGTTGACTAAGTTGTTTAGTGCTACGGTGATAGGCTGTGTCTCTGAGCCTGAATACACCACCCCGAATAAGAAATCGTTCCAGATAGCGGTAAACTGCCAAATCACGGTCACCATGATGATCGGTGTTGAGATCGGTAATAAGATCTTAAAGAAGATGGTAAAGAAGCCCGCACCATCCAGTTTTGCCGCTTTGATCAACTCATCAGGAATCGAGATGTAGAAGTTACGGAAAAACAGAGTCGTAAACGCCATGCCGTAGATAACGTGCACAATGACCAAACCCACGGTGGTGTTTGCTAAACCCATCTTGCCCAGCACTGTAGCCATTGGTAACAGCACCACTTGGAATGGAATGAAGCAGCCGAACAACAGTAAACTAAAGAACAGGTTTGAACCACGGAACTGCCACTTAGTGACCACGTAGCCATTGAATGCGCCGAGTAGGGTTGAGATAGCCACCGCAGGAATCACCATTTGGAACGAGTTCCAGAAATAGCCTTTTACCCCTTCACACTTCACGCCAGTACAGGCGCTGTCCCACGCTTTATACCAAGCATCGAACACCCACTCTTTGGGTAAACTCATCAAGTTACCTGCCTTAATATCTGGCAAGGTTTTGAATGAGGTCAGTACCATTACGAACAGCGGCATTAGGTAAACCAAGCAGAAGAAAAGCAGCGCCGAATAGATAAACATTCGAGCAAAGTTGATGTTGTTCATCATGACTTTTTCTCCCTAAGCTCAGAGTAAAGATAAGGCACCAGAATCGCTAGAATACCGGCTAGCATCATCATCGCACTGGCAGCACCGAGGCCGATTTGTCCGCGTGTAAATGAGTGTGCATACATAAATAGCGCTGGAAGATCCGATGAATAGCCCGGGCCACCTGCCGTCATTGCTGTCACAAGGTCGAAACTCTTAATCGCAATGTGTGAAGTAATGATCACTGCGCTGAAAACCACAGGTCGCAAGCAAGGTAAAATGATCTTGAGATAAATAGTGGGTAAGCTTGCACCGTCAATTTGCGCCGCTTTAATGATGGAAGAGTCGATACCACGCAGGCCAGCTAAGAACATCGCCATCACAAAGCCTGACGACTGCCAAAGTGCGGCAATCACTAAGGTGTAGACCGCCATTTCAGAGTCGACCAACCAGTCAAATTTAAAGTCGGTAAAGCCCCAATCTTGCATCAGCTTTTCAATGCCTAGACCCGGATTCAGAATCCACTTCCACGCTGTACCCGTCACGATGAATGACAGTGCCATTGGGTAAAGATAGATGGTACGAATCGCGCCTTCTTGTCGGATGTTTTGATCAAGCAAAATCGCCAAACCGACACCCAAGACGATAGCAATCACCATGAATAGGATCCCAAACACGCCGAGGTTGGTGATTGAGGTGATCCAGCGGTCATTCTCCATCAGCTTTTCATATTGAGCAAAGCCTACAAAATTGAAGCTCGGTAGAAATCGAGAATTAGTAAACGACAACGCTGCCGTCCAGAATATGTAGCCGTAGATACATACCACAGTCACCAACGCGGTCGGTGCCAGCACAATCTTAGGTAACCAATGTTGTAACCTGTCAGCAAAACTGGGCTTTGGTGCAGGCTGGCTCCTTGTCGGTTTTGGAGTCGACTCAGTCAAAACATGCTCCATAACTTTTCCTTGTTGCACAATTGAGCCAATGGCTTACCTCTCGGCACCACATCAGCATCACGCATATCAGAATTGAGGTGAAGAGCGGATAGGCTCCCTACGAACCTACCCACCCTGGGGGTTTGGTACTAGACCAAATGAGATTAGATAGCGGCTTTTACTGCTTTCGCTAACTTAGCTGCTGCCTCTTTAGGATCAGCATCTTTCTCATTGAAGAAGTTGGTCACAACGTCATAGATAGCGCCTTGGGCATAGCTTGTCGTTGCTAGACCGTGAGCCATACTCGGAACAAGGTCGCCAGATTCCGCACTCGCTTTAAAGGTTGCCATTGAATCCAACGCACATTGGTCGAACTTAGACATATCCATATCAAGACGCACTGGGATAGAGCCTTTGTTTAGGTTGAAGACCTCTTGGAAGTCTTTAGTAAGAATGGTTTTCGCAAGATCTTGTTGCGCTTTTTGATTCTCTTTATCGCCTAGCTCAAAGAAGGCAAAGCTATCGATATTGAAAGTAAATAGGCCGTCAGTGCCCGGAGCTGGTGCACAGATGTAATCTTTACCTGGCACTTTGCCTGCTGCGGTAAACTCGCCCTTCGCCCAGTCACCCATGATCTGCATTGCCGCTTCACCATTGATAACCATTGAAGTTGCTACGTTCCAGTCACGACCTGGAGAGTTGCTGTCGATGTAGTCACGCATCTTTTTGAACTTGGTGAATACTTCCACCATTTTGTCGCCAGATAAGACGTCCATATCTAGATCAACGAACGCTTTGTTGTAATCTTCACTGCCAAGTACATCAAGTGCCACGGCCTCGAAGACTGTCGCGTCTTGCCAAGGTTGACCGCCGTGCGCTAGAGGGATGAAACCTGCTGCTTTGATCTTGTCGGCAGCGACAAAGAACTCATCTAATGTGGTTGGAACCGTCACACCTGATTTTTCGAGCACTTCTGGGTTTGCCCAAAGCCAGTTAACACGGTGAACGTTCACAGGAACCGCTACGTACTCGCCGTCCCATTTCATCACTTTGGTGACAACAGCGGGCAGTAAGTCATCCCACTTTTCTTGTTTCGCGGTTGCATCGAGAGACGTTAGAAAACCTAAACCACCCCACTCCTGAATATCATGACCTTTGATCTGCGCGGCAGATGGCGGATTACCAGATACTGCTCGTGTTTTTAAAACGGTCATTGCACTTTCACCGCCGCCACCAGCAACAGCGAAATCTTTCCAAGTATGACCTTGTTCTTCAATCATCTCTTTAAGTACTGCGGCGGACTTAGCTTCACCGCCAGCAGTCCACCAGTGAAGCACTTCCACTTCACCAGCTTGAGAAAATGTTGAGGCAGCAAGAAGAGATAGAGTAAGTAGGGTTTTATTGATTTTCATTATAATCTTCCATGTTTAGCGGACTCGACGCCCGGTTCAATAAAGAGTCTACTTATTCTGATTTATAAGATTGAAACAAAAGGTAAGCTCAATGTAACACAATTGTTACATTACACTTCTAGACCACGTGGGATATAGACTTTGGCTTCTAAGCCACCTTGAGGGGAGTTGCGAATAATGAGATCTCCGCCGTGTCCGTGCAGGATATTTCGACAGATTCCGAGCCCTAAACCGTGCCCTTGGTCGTCGGTAGCAAGCCTAAAGTAGGGTTCAAACACCAACTCAAGTTTGTTTTCTGGAATTCCTTTACCGTGGTCCTGAATCGTCACGATTACCCACACAGAATCACTACTGATATCGACCTTAGCGGATGTGCCGTATTTCACTGCATTGTCGATAAGATTGGTCAGCACACGTTTAATCGCTAATGGTTTAGCGACTAATGGCTCAACCACAATAGGTTCAAACTCTACTAAGGTTTGATGCTGGTTATGCGATTCAATAACCGAAGCAACCATGTCATTAAGGTCGATAATGGCGTTGTTTTCGTGAAGATCTGTATCTCTTACTGCTTGCAGAGCACCTTTAACCATCATCTCTAGCTCATCCAGATCCTTATTGAACTTCTCTTTCTTAACTTCACTTTCCAACAGCTCAGCTCTTAGCCTAAGCCGAGTAATCGGTGTCTTTAAATCATGAGAGATAGCTGAGAAGAGATGTTCTCTATCGGCCACATAACGACGAATACGTTGCTGCATGCGATTAAACGCCCGAGTTGCCGTGACCAATTCAGTCGCCCCCTCCTCGTTAAGCGGCGGTTGCTGAATATCCATGCTCATCTCGTTAGCGGCTCTTGCGAGCTTTTTAAGCGGGCGCACTTGGCGGCGAATCATCAAGTAGGTCAACACCAGTAGAATCAACGTTGATGAGAGCAAGAAGATCACCTGCTCACGACCAAGAATAGTGTCATCCAGTTTGACGTAGGGAGCTGGCAACAGCGCTGCAATGTAGACCCATTCGTGACTGGCTAGCTCGATCTGAACAACCAAAATCGGCGGATTAAGAGGCTCTAACGTTAAGGTATGATGCGCCCAAGATCGCGGGAGATCGCTCAAGTAGATATCATTTTTAAGCAAGCGAAGATGTTCTGGGCGAGAGAAATCGACGCGCACCGACTCCACCTTATTGAGCTTGCTACTCAAGACACTCTCTATCGCTTCTATCGATGCGGTTTTTAAACGAGTATCGGGGATTGGTTCAACAATCAATGCCTCTTTATTAAAAGAGACGAAGAATCGCGTCCCGCCCATATTGCGGATTTGGTCTAACACGATGTGGCGATATTTGACGGGCAAAGACTGGAAGAAAGTCACTGTTGAAGCAAACATGTTCGCCATGCTCGATGAGGCAGAACGAATACCTTCTAGCTCTTTTTGTTTAGATTCGCTATACCAAATCGACGTTGCAATGCCTTGTGCGATGACGACTGCTAACAAGGTCAAAAGCAAGGTTCGAGCAACCAAGGAATTTGGCTTTAAACTTCTCAACCACTTCATACGCAGTTCTTCTTACTCAGTGCTCATAGTGCACAGGTACAGCCAAGATATAACCGTTGCCACGCATGGTTTTGATGTAATGTGGGTATTTAGCGCTATCACCCAGTCGGCTTCGCAAACGACTTAATTGAACGTCAATGCCACGCTCAAAAGGCAGCGCTTCACGTCCTCTGGTCGCAAAAGAGATGGTATCTCGGTCTAGCACTTCATTGGGGCGAGTTAGGAATAGCATTAACAGTGAGAAATCACTGCCCGACAAGTCCATCTCTTCAGCGCTCTCGTTGTGAGAGATTCGGTGCGCAAGTGTATCGAGCGTCCAATCACCAAAGATGATCTGTTTAGGCAATGCATCACTCGGCTTGTCATCAACCACTTGAACACGGCGTAACAGAGCTTTGATGCGAGCCATTAATTGGCGCGGGCTAAAAGGTTTGGCGATATAATCATCGGCACCAATTTCCAAACCAATGATCTGATCGGTTTCGTCCGATACCGCAGTCAGCATTATGATAGGCACATTGGAATTTTTACGAACGCGCTGGCACAAAGTGAAACCATCGTCCCCAGGAAGCATTACATCAAGAAGAATCAGATCAGGGTAACTTTGACTCTGAAGGTGAATGTCTAGTTCCGCCCCATCTCCAACCGAAGAGACATCGAAGCCCGATTTTGAGAGGTACTCTTCCAGCAACTCGCGGATTTCTTGATCATCATCCACCACGAGAATTCGAGTATTTGTTGGCATCGCCCAAACCTATAAAATTTACAACTTATTCACATAGTGTATAGGCAGGTCGAGTTTTTGATTATTGATATGTCTGTAAAATTAGAACAATGAACAGATAGAGATCACAACTAGATAACCTCTATCTGCATTTCTAGTGATGGACTGCACTAAGACGAACAGCTGATCTCCATCTCCTTGCCCCACTCAGGAGGCAGAGCAGCCAAATATTGATAGTCAGGATGTTCGGCATATGGATCGGCGAGCACAACCATTAATGCATCAACCACACTGCTATCGCCCTCTTCCGCTTTATCAATTGCCAATTGAGCTAAGTAGTTACGCAGTACATATTTCGGATTGATTGCACGCATCTTTTGACAGCGCTCTTCGGTAGTTTCCTGTTCTAGTTCACAGCGCTTAAGGTAACTATCGACCCAAAGTTTGGCTGCTTCGCGGTCGATGACTAGATCAATCACCTCTTGCTCAGATTGCGTATCGAGATCCGATAGAGTTCTGAAGAATCGAGGATAATCGACGCGGTTTTGCGACATCAGCTCGAACATAGACTCGAACAGACGACTGTCTCCTTCTTGTTTCGATAACAGCCCGAGCTTTCTACGCATAAGCTGACTAAAATAGCCATTCATTTGAGGTTCGTACATCTCAAGCGCACCTTCTAAATCAGCTCGCTCAATCAGAGGAGATAGCGCATGCGCTAGTGCAGACAAGTTCCACATACCAATACGAGGCTGTTGATTGAATGCGTAGCGACCTTGATAGTCCGAATGATTACAAATAAGGCGAGAATTATACTCATCCATAAATGCGAACGGGCCGTAATCAAACGTCTGGCCAATGATCGACATGTTGTCGGTATTCATGACACCGTGGGCAAAACCATTCGCCTGCCATAAAGCAATCATCTCCGCAGTGCGGTCAACGATCTGATTGAACATCGCCGCGTAAGGCTTTTCTTCGTTTAGGCATTCTGGGAAGTGCCACTCAATCACCTTATCAGCCAATAGCTTTTGCTCTGCAAGTTGATTGGTGTAAAACAGATATTCAAAATGGCCAAAGCGAATATGAGATTCAGATACACGCAATAGCAGCGCACCTTTCTCCTGCTTTTCACGGTACACCGGCGTGTCACTGATCATCATGGCGAGTGCACGTGTGGTTGGGATATTCAGCCCAGCCATCGCTTCACTGCAAAGGTACTCACGAACTGTCGAGCGGATAACCGCACGCCCATCACCCATACGCGAATAGGGAGTTTTACCTGCACCTTTAAGGTGTAAGTCGAACGTTTCACCACTTTTAGCGACAATTTGAGATAAGAGTAGTCCTCTTCCATCACCAAGATCTGGGTTGTAAGCGCCAAATTGATGGCCCGCATACTTCATCGCAATAGGGTCAAAGTTTTCGTTGTCGATTAAACCGGACAGTGAATTCAAGAGATCTGCATCGAGGCTCCGAGTTCCGTCCACAGAAGGAAAACCAAGTTCCGTTGCCAAAGTGTTGTTCCACGCAAGCCAGCGAGGGTTCAATAACGGCGTTGGATCAACACGAGAGTAAAAGGTTTGCGGCAGTTCGACGAATCGATTGTTAAAAGAGAGATGGTCCCAAATAGACATAACGACACACTTTGATCAAATAGTAGTGTCAGATTATCACAGTTTGGTAACAACTTCTGGAAAGGTTGAGTGGCTAACTACTGGGTCTTGGCGGTTTGATTGCTAAGGTAGAAAGCCACGTTTAATGTTTAGATAAGATTGAGCGATAAGATCGTGAAAAAGAGTTATTCATAACAATTTTCGAGTTGCGTAAACCTAATTAGATTAGAGCTAGAATAGCGACTAGAGAAACCGATGCGAAAAGCCAAGTACGACCGATAACGCCAAAATGAGAGTGTTGAATCATTTCTTGATGCTGCATAAATGCGCTCCTTAACTATATATACCGTGTATATACAATATATCGACAAGCAGCCGAAATCGGCAAGCACATTAATATTAACTTTTTATTACAGCATCAAGAAATTTACGTAACAATTGAGATTTCTTATGCTTTAAGCACGCGTTGTAGTCGATAGAAGCGCTCCAGCACCAATAAATACACCACCAGTCACTCGATTAAACATCTTGGCTCTGCCCTTCGCAAACAACCAGTTAGATGATTTAGCTCCAAGATAGGCATACATAAGTAACCAAGATAGCTCCATCACAGCGAAGGTCGTCGCAAATACGACAAACTGCGGAAACAATGCTGCTGTTGGGTCAATAAACTGCGGGAAAAGAGCGGTAAAGAACAAGATAGCTTTAGGGTTACTCGCTCCTACAATAAAACCGCTTAGGTAATGTTGTAGGTAAGTGCCTTTGTTTTGCTTACTGCCTTCCTCTCCTTGTTCATCAAGCTGATAACTCTGTTGATTTGAACGCAGTGACTTCCAACCTAAATAAATAAGATAGGCAGCACCCGTCCATTTGATGATGTTAAACACGACCTCAGACGAAGCGATGATGACGCCAAGCCCAGTAAAAGACAGGGTTAAGATTGAGGTAATCGCCGTTAAGCTACCAAGGGCGGTAAAAACTGAAAGCCTAAAACCTGATTGCACCGCCTTCGTCATACACAACAAAGAACTTGGTCCTGGTGATGCTGTTAACACCAATACGGCAAGAAAGTAATAAACCCAAATATCAAAACTCATCGTGAATCCTCCGTAACTCACTAGGGCGTGTTGACCTTTCGTGGTTGAATTTTGTTCGAGATAAAAGCGTTTTAATCGCGGCGAGGGAGAAGTAGCCTAGTCATTCTAAGCAAATCTCCCTCAACAAAGAGTAAAACGCTTTTAGCCGAACCCTTCGGGCAGCGTTTGCTGGTCATTTCTACTACGTTATCGGCTTCTCATGTAGGCTAGCTACACCTCAAAGCCTCTGCCTTGTATAAATACCCAGCAACTCGCTGCAAAAACCAGCTCGAAAGGTCAACACGCCCTTGAATATAAATTTTAAGCTCCAATATGAATCAGATGTGCAACTTGATCAACTTCACCACGTTGCTTTCTCTATCGCTGAACGGGACTTACCTTCGCAAAAACCTTCGCCATACGGTGTAATCGTCCACCCTAAGGACAAATAGCAAAGTCTTTATTCAAAGATAGGGATAAACCAAGCATGACTCGCCAAAAACAAAAAAGCCGCGCTGTTCAGCGCGGCTTTAGATTCGTAGTTCTGCTAATTAGTCTTTGTAGATAGAGAACTCATCAGCGTGCTCAAGCATCTGAGCGCGTGTGATCATGAATACGCCGTGACCACCATTTTCGAACTCAATCCAAGTGAATGGAATGTGTGGGTACTGTTCCATCATGTGAACCATCGAGTTGCCCACTTCACAGATAAGGATGCCTTCGTCCGTTAGGTAATCTGGTGCGTTAGCTAGAATACGACGAACCAACTTCAGGCCGTCAGTACCCGCAGCTAGGCCTAGCTCAGGCTCATGAGTGAATTCATCTGGAAGGCTGTTCATATCTTCTTCATCCACGTATGGTGGGTTCGATACGATCAGGTTGTACTTCTCTTTTGGCAGATCGCGGAACAGATCCGAACGGATTGGGAACACTTGCTGCTCCATGCCGTGGTCTTGAACGTTCTGCTCTGCAACTTGCAATGCATCGGTAGAGATATCAATCGCATCCACTTCTGCTTCAGGGAATGCATGTGCACAAGCAATCGCAATACAGCCACTACCAGTACATAGGTCCATGATGCGAGTCGGCTCTTCAGTCAACCACGGCTGGAATTGCGCTTCGATCAGCTCACCGATTGGAGAACGAGGCACTAGCACACGCTCATCAACGAAGAACTCAAGACCACAGAACCATGCTTTGTTGGTTAGGTAAGCAGTAGGTGTACGCTCATTGATTCGTTTAATAACGCGCTCAACGATACGTAGACGCTCACTGCTGGTTAGGCGAGAGTTCAATACGTGCGAAGGAACGTCAATCGGCAGATAAAGGGTTGGTAAAATAAGTTGTACCGCCTCATCCCACGCATTATCTGTGCCGTGACCATAAAATAGGCCCGCTGCATTAAAGCGGCTAACAGTCCAACGAATCACATCTTGAAGCGTGTGTAGTTCTGATACCGCTTCTTCTACAAAAATCTTATCCAAAATCATCTCCGAAAAGCGCTACAATACTGCTAATTACGTTTCAATTTAGAACTTATAACCTGATGAGCAAAAAAGACACCGATCTCGATGACGATTTCGCCCTGTTCAGTGAAGCAGTAAAGGGCGTGAAAAAGTTGCAACAGGATACCATAATCCAGCAGCCAAAAAGAAATACCAAACAAAAAGAAATTACGCGAACAGCCAGACAAGCCAGTGACAGCGAGTTTTATTTTTCGGACGAGTTCATCCCTCATCTAAGTGAAGATGGCCCAACTCGTTACGCGCGTGATGATGTGTCTAAGTACGAAGTCAAAAGGCTGCGTCGTGGCGTCTATGTGCCGGATGTCTATCTCGATATGCACGGCATGACTCAACAAGAAGCCAAGCGTGAATTAGGCGCCATGATTGCTCACTGTGTTAAAGAAGGCGTCTCTTGTGCTTCTGTGCAGCACGGCATTGGTAAGCACATTCTAAAAGAAAAAGTGCCTTTGTGGCTGGCTCAACATCCGGATGTGCTTGCGTTCCACCAAGCTCCATTAGAGTTCGGCGGTAACGGTGCACTGTTAGTTCTGCTCTCTATCCCTGAGAAGTAACGCCTCTAATCGTAATCAACGTTAAGACGCAAAGATGCAGTGAAGCATAGCCACACTCATTGAGATACAAAAAAGGCACATCCGACGATGTGCCTTTTCGTTATTCGACTTTTGGCGAATAGCTTAATTTGGAGATAACCGATTAAGGATTAATATTCCAAGCTAGCTCACCTTTTTTGGTCTCTAAATCAAAATCGATACAGACCAATCCCGACGTTGGGAACATAGGTGGCGTCATACCAGTGGCAAACTCTGCCGTTAAATACCCGACCAATGGCAAGTGCGACACAAACAACACACTTTCTAGGTTTTCAACCTCAGCCATCGCAATGGTGTAATCAAAAACTTGGTCGGACACACCATAAGGGGTGATGTCTTCGCTCGTTTCTACCTTATTGCCAGAAAACACTTCAGAGATCTCTAACCAAGTCTCTTGCGCTCTCAAGTATGGGCTAACCAATACTTTATCAAAATGAGTTACGCCTTGTTCTGCAGCAGCTTGGGCTACTGCAAGCGATAACTTCTTACCACGCTTAGTGAGCGCACGCTCTGCATCAGTGTTTGCAAAATGCTCTGCTTCACCGTGACGCATAATGAATACTTTCATGTTCTATCCTGTCTATGTAGCCGTTAAAAGCTTAGCAATCAATCGACCGCCTGAACGCTACTTAGGGGTGACTCTAAAGTTATAGAAACTTTGTTCGTTGTAAATAATTATACCAAGTCACTTGCCAAAGAGTTCGACTTTCTTAACAATCTTATTAAAAGAAAATAAATCACTGATAAAAATCGATAAAATCGATTTCAAAAGCAACAAAAAGCTCTTCATATCCCAAAATAGGATTACAAGGTTTGCACCGATTTACATCGGGTACATAATTTAAACACTACCTTCTCTGGAGACACGCGTGTGCATCTAAGCCCAAACGACGAACACCAATACCGCTACTTAACGCTTAATAATGGCTTAAGAGTGTTGCTTGTTCATGACCAACACGCTCAAAAAGCCGCCGCCGCATTAGCGGTCAATGTCGGGCACTTCGATGACCCAAGTGATCGAGAAGGTTTGGCTCATTACCTAGAGCATATGCTTTTTTTGGGAACTGAAAAGTATCCAAAGGTCGGAGAGTTCCAAAGTTTTATTAGCCAACATGGTGGCAGCAATAATGCTTGGACTGGCACAGAACATACCTGTTTCTTTTTCGATGTCGAGTTAGATGCGTTTAAAAATGCGCTCGACCGCTTCAGCCAGTTTTTCACGGCTCCGTTATTCAATGAAGAAGCCCTTGATAAAGAACGCCAAGCAGTTGATTCTGAATACAAAATGAAGCTCAGCGACGACTCGCGACGCCTCTATCAAGTGACCAAAGAGTTGGTCAACCCTGAGCACCCTTTCGCCAAGTTTTCTGTCGGTAACATTGAAACGCTAGGCGATAGAAACGGACAAACCATTCGCCAAGAGATCCTGGACTTCCACCAACAACAATATTCCGCCGATTTAATGACGCTAACCTTGTCGGGCAATCAACCTCTCGACCAGATGCAGAGCTGGGTTGAGCAAAGATTCAGCGGCATTGTTAATCATCAGCGACAAGGGAAGAAAGTCGACGTTTCTATTGTTGGCCCAGAAAGCACTGGCGTTCAGGTGTTTGTAGAACCGATTAAAGAGATTCGCAAACTGATACTGACCTTCCCGATGCCAAGCATGGATGAACATTACAGCATTAAGCCTCTCTCCTTCTTTGCACATTTATTGGGCTATGAAGGTGAAGGCAGCCTGATGATGCAGTTGAAAGAGAAAGGCTGGATCACTTCGCTTTCTGCTGGCGGTGGAGCCAGTGGCAGTAATTACCGTGATTTCACGGTGAGCTGCTCTCTCTCTGTCGAAGGCTTAACGAAAGTTGATGAGATCACCCAAGCGGTATTTCAATACATTAAGCTGATTGAAAAAGAAGGCATGCAAGAGTGGCGCTATCTTGAAAAACGCGCTGTTCTCGAATCGGCATTCCGCTTCCAAGAGCCTGCTCGTCCAATGGATGTCGTTAGCCACCTTGTGATGAACATGCAGCACTATCCAGAGCATGACGTGGTCTACGGTGACTACAAAATGGAATGTTACGATGAAGCATTGCAGCTCTCTTTACTCCAGCATTTCACCGTCGACAACATGCGCTCAACGCTTATTGCTCAAGGACTAGAGTATGATCGTCAAGCGAAATGGTACTTCACGCCTTACTCAGTGCGACCTTTCGCTAAAGAGCAGAAGCAATCTTTCCAATGCATTAACCCTGGGTGGGAGTTTGAATTACCGGGTAAAAACCCATTCATCTGTTACGACCTAGACCCGGCTGAGCTTGAAGAGACAAAAACTCATCCGACTCTTCTACAAGAACTGGACGGGTTTAAATTGTGGCACCTGCAAGACACAGAGTTTCGCGTGCCAAAAGGCGTGGTGTACGTCGCGATTGATAGCCCTCACTCAGTGGCAAGTCCTAGGAACATTGTTAAGACACGATTGTGCGTCGAAATGTTCTTAGATTCACTCGAAAAAGAGACATATCAAGCTGAAATTGCCGGAATGGGATACAACATGTATACCCATCAAGGCGGCGTGACACTGACGATTTCTGGCTTTAGCCGTAAGCAACCACAGCTTCTAAATATGATTCTGGAGCGCTTTGCTTCTCGCCAGTTCAGCCCTGCTCGCTTTGAAACGATTAAGAGCCAACTGCTTAGAAGCTGGAGCAACGCGTCGCAAGATCGCCCTATCTCGCAGCTATTTAACGCAATGACTGGGTTACTACAACCCAATAACCCACCCTATTCGGTGTTAATCGAAGCACTAGAAACCATTGAAGTGGATGAGCTCTCGTCATTTGTTCAAGCTATTTTAGCTGAGCTACATGTCGAGATGTTTGTTTACGGTGATTGGCGTCAAGACGATGCCTTGCAGATGGCAGAATCACTGAAAGATGCTCT
This sequence comes from Vibrio sp. D420a, assembly GCF_030248625.1. Classification (NCBI taxonomy): domain Bacteria; kingdom Pseudomonadati; phylum Pseudomonadota; class Gammaproteobacteria; order Vibrionales; family Vibrionaceae; genus Vibrio; species Vibrio sp. D420a. The sequence continues at coordinate 51,231 of NZ_JAHGAN010000033.1, forward strand.
AAGAGTCAAAGACCAAGCGTATGAAGAGTCATTGCGACCACTGGTTATGCTTGGAGAAAATGGCAGTTTCCAGCGTGAAGTGGTGTGCAATCAAGATGATTCCGCAATTGTGGTTTACTACCAATGTCCCGACATTTCACCACAAAGCATTGCTCTCTACTCTTTAGCTAACCACTTAATGTCGGCGACCTTCTTCCATGAAATTCGTACCAAGCAGCAGCTCGGATATATGGTTGGCACTGGCAACATGCCACTCAATCGCCACCCTGGTATCGTGCTCTATGTACAGTCACCTAATGCCGCCCCTGTTGACTTGATTGCATCTATCGACGAGTTTCTTAATGCCTTCTACATGGTGCTGTTAGAGCTCAATGACTATCAATGGCACAGCAGTAAGCGTGGACTTTGGAATCAGATATCGACACCCGACACAACATTACGTGGTCGTGCTCAGCGCCTTTGGGTTGCGATTGGTAACAAGGATACCGACTTCAACCAGCGTGAACGAGTTCTCGAAGAGCTCAAGGAGTTATCACGCAGCGACATGATTCGCTTCGTGGTCAACCAACTAAAACCACGCACCGCTAACCGTTTAGTGATGCATGCACAAGGCAATGCCCATCAAGAGGAACCTTCGCTCTCAATGGGCGTTGAGATTGGTTCTATTGAAGAGTTTCAGCTACGCCCGAAAGATACAGAGCTCGGTTAAATAATTACTCTGTATGACTCAAAGGTTGATGTTAGCGCATCAACCTTTTTTGATCTGCCTCGCGCTAAAAGGGATCTCCTACAACGCTCCTTCGTCGCTTTAGGAGATGAAGTCATTTTTCATGAACTTTTGCCGTCATTCCCGAGAAGGAGGAACAACTGAGTCGGGAATCTGCTTACTGCACGCACCAAACAAAAAGCCCGCATCGTCAATGTATGCGGGCTTTGTCATGAGTTTATACCACTCTACTTATAGAACGGCTCATCCAGACCTGCGCGAGTCAGTAGACCATCACACGGAGCGAAACGATCGCCGTACTTCACGGCAAAGTCGTTCATCATCTCAACCAGTGACTTCACACCAATTTGATCCATGTAACGGAATGGACCACCTAGGAAAGGAGGGAAACCGATACCGAAGATAGCACCGATATCACCATCACGTGGGCTACGGATGATGCCTTCATCTAGACAACGAACAGCTTCATTTAGCATTGGCAGCACACAGCGCATTGCGATGTCGTTATCACTCAACTTAGGATCTGGCTGAAGCTTCAGAAGTTTGTAGACTGACTTGTCGACTTCTTTCTTCTTGCCTTTGTAAGTGTAGAAACCTTTGCCGCTCTTGCGCCCTTTACGGTTGTCGTTCAATAGAACATCGAACACATCAGGACCTTGGAAGCGGTCACCCAACTCATTCACAAGGATCGGCATGATTTTCGCGCCGATATCTACGCCCACTTCGTCTAGTAGAGTAATTGGACCTACTGGGAAGCCGAAATCAAGCAGAGCACTGTCGAGTTTTTCGATAGGCTCATTAGCTAGCAGAAGGTGAGCAGCTTCGTTCATGTATGGTGCTAGGATACGGTTTACATAGAAGCCCGCTTTATCTTTCACAACGATAGGCGTTTTGCCTTGCTTCTTCGCGAGAGCAACCACCGTTGAGATAGTCTGATCTGACGTCCCTTCGTGAGGAATAACCTCAACCAATGGCATCTTTTCTGCAGGGCTGAAGTAGTGAAGACCGACAACATTTTCAGGGCGCTCTGCTTTCTCTGCAATCTTATGGATTGGTAGAGATGAGGTGTTAGTTGCAAAGATGGTTTCAGGCTTCGCATTTTCTTCGATATCCGCGACCATCTTCTGCTTAAGATCCAGATCTTCGAATACTGCCTCGATCACTACATCAATATGGTTGAAGCTAGTAAAATCGATACCACCTGATAGCTGTAGCATTTTGCTTTCCAAACCTGCACGGCTCAGAATGCGGCGCTTCTTCTGCTTATTGAACAGCTTGTAGTTGTAATTCAAAGCGTTCAGAACACCATCGTTCGAAACATCTTTAATACGAACTGGAACCTTAGCTTTAGCAACGCTTACGTGACTGATACCAGCACCCATTAGACCGCCACCCAGAACACCCACGCGGTTAACGCGATTTGGCTCAGCATCGGCACCATGCTCCTTCTTCATCTCAGTTGTTGCGAAGAAAATTGAACGAAGCGCTTTTGATTCATCACTCATTACTAGCTCAGAGAAACGCTGCGCTTCGTATTTCAAGCCTTTATCAAAACCGTTCTCTAAACCATGACGAATCACGTCAAGAATCGCGTCAGCAGCTGGGTAATTGCCGCGTGTTTTCTGGTTCGTTTTCTTCGCTGCTTGCTCGAAAATAACCTTACGACCCAGGCCATTACGAGAAATCAGTTTCTCTTTAGTCGAAGCTTGGCTCTTCGACGCAAGTCGTTTGCCCTTCTTACTACCCGCGTTCTTCTCAACTAAGTCTTTCGCCACTTTTAGGAGAATCGTTTCAGGCACACAGGCATCGACAACGCCTAGCTTCTTAGCCTTTTTCGCACGTAACTGCTTACCCGTTAAGATAAGATCCAGCGATGGCAATAAGCCGATTAGGCGAGGCAAACGTTGAGTACCGCCAGAACCTGGCAATAGGCCTAGTTGTACTTCTGGTAGACCTAAGCGAGTTTTGTCTGAATCAGTACAAACTCGGTAGTCACATGCTAGAGCGAGCTCTAAACCACCACCTAAGCAAGGACCATGAATCGCAGCAACTACCGGATATGGTAAGTCAGACAACTCTTGGAACATCTCCTGACCTTGTCTTGCTAATGACTCAGCTTCACTGGCGCTGGTGCACGCGTCTAGCATTCGAACGTCGGCGCCAGCAATGAAATTGTCAGGTTTTAAGGAATGAACAATCAGGCCTTTAACGCTGCTCTGTTTCTCTTTTAGCTGTTCAAAGATGCTCTTCATCTCTTCAGCAAAGGCGGCCTGTAGCGTGTTCATTTTTTCATTGGGAACATCAATCGCCAACCAAGCGATGTTTTGATCATCGATGCTCAGCGAGAACGCCTTCTCTGCTGACGCTGGAGCTGATTCATTATTGATAGCAACTTCGTTTTCTGTGTTCACTTCAGCATTATTAGACATTACTCTACCTCCAAGATCATTGCTGCACCAAGACCACCAGCGGCACACGCTGTATTCAACGCTAAACCACCACCACGACGTTTCAGCTCACGCAGAGTCTGCGTCATCATACGAGCACCCGTTGCTGCAAATGGGTGGCCATAAGCGATGGAACCACCAAGGACGTTGAACTTGTCCATATCGATTTCACCGATCGCTTTACCTCGACCAAGGTTTTGCTGGGCAAATTCATCACTTGCAAACATTTTCACGTTCGCCAAAGCTTGTGCTGCGAAGGCTTCGTGCATATCAATAAGCGTCAGATCAGACAGCTCTAATCCTGTATTCTCCAACACTTTTGAGGTCGCGTAAGTTGGCCCCATCAGCATATCGGTTTCAACACCGATTGCTGAGAAAGCAAAACCACGAATGTAGCCCATCACTTCTAAGCCAAGCTCTTTCGCCTTACCTTCACGCATTAACATAACTGCTGCTGCACCGTCGGTTAGTGGTGTCGCGTTTGCTGCCGTTACACTGCCGTATTTACGGTCAAAGGCTGGACGCAACTTCGCATAGCCCTCTAGCGTCGATTCATGGCGAATGTTGTTGTCTTCTGAGATGTACTTCTTATAAGGTGCAGGGAAAGCTGTCATCACTTCATCTTGAATCTTGCCGTCTTTCCAAGCTTGAGAAGCAAGAGAATGTGAGCGGTGTGCTAGCGCATCCTGTTCTTCACGCGTAATACCGTGCGTTTTTGCCATCTGTTCAGCCGTTTGTCCCATAGACAGGCCGGTAGAATACTCAGCGACCGCTGGCGGAACTGGCATGAGATCTTTCACTGACAGGCTTTTTAGTATTTTTAGTTTTTGGCCTAGCGTTTTTGTTTTGCTCAGAGCAAGAAGGTTAGCCGCAAGTTTCTTCGACACACCAATCGGCAGAACAGATGACGAATCTGCACCGCCCGCAATGCCCACATCAATCGTTCCTGCCATGATACTTTCTGCAACGTTGGCCGCCGCTTGAAAGCTTGTAGCACAGGCACGAGTCACACTGTAAGCATCAGTGTGAATGTTCATTCCTGTACCCAACACAATCTCACGTGCGATGTTTGGCGCTTCTGGCATTTGAACCACTTGGCCAAATACCACCTGCTCGATAAGTGCAGGGTCAATATCTGTTCTCGCAAGCATTTCGCTCACGACCATTTTTCCTAGATCTACCGCAGGCACTTGACTAAATTCTGTACTTTGGCGAGCGAATGGGGTTCGTAATCCAGCGACAACGGCAACACGCTCTCCCGAACGAGTTTTGACTTCCTGTTTGCCCATGGTTTCTCCTTAAGTTTGAGAGGTCTGACCTGATGCATTGTAAAGAAGTTGTTAATTTAATCAAACGGCCGTTTAAATAAACGTGACACGGGTAGAAAGCGCTCAGTGATAAGAAGTGTGATATTGAATCGAACCTTTCGGATTATTAAGGCTCAAATAAACGCTAAACTAAAAGCAGGAACAATCATTTGAGATGTATAAGAATTGTGTTGCTTATTAAGTTCTTGAGGCAAAAAAAAACCACACAGAACTGTGTGGTTGGAATGTTTTAAAGCAATTAACGTTACGCCAATTGAAATAATCAGTTTCCTGATTAGGAGAAAGTAAAGTCAGCCTTCAAAAGGAAGTGTCGTCTTGCTCAACATGTTAGCCATAAAGACTAACTAGACGACAAGATGTACTATAGCCTGTTCGAAGTCTTAGATTTTGAAGTAGATCAATTTTAATGTGATTTTACAATCTTCAATCGATTACAGCATAGAAAACAAAGCACAACGAACAAAGACACTCTATCCACAGAGCAAATATGGAGGCTCATGTGTCGATAATAAAAATGTTTGGAAAGAAAACTGCCAAGCGTCCGGTCAACTCTGATATGGACAAACAAAGAAAATACGAAGCGCTCGTGCGTGCTTATCATCGCGACCTGTTTCGCTATGCCTATTGGTTATGCAAAGACAAAAGCATTGCCGAGGATTTAGTGCAGGAAACTTGCCTACGGGCATGGAAGTCATTAGACAGCCTGCAAGATGAGAAGGCAGCGAAATCTTGGTTAATCACGATTTTACGCCGCGAAAATGCTCGACGTTTTGAACGCAAACAGTTTGATCTGGTTGATATTGATGACCACGGTAATGATGCTAAAGTCAGTGACGACCCGCATCACCAGCACCAGTGGCTACAAGCCCAGATCATGAAATTAGACGTTGATTACCGTGAACCACTCTTTCTTCAGGTGATTGGTGGGTTTAGTGGTGAAGAGATCGCTGATGTCTTAGAGCTAAACAAAAACACAGTAATGACACGATTATTTAGGGCGCGAAACCAGCTCAAAGAGATGCTGGATTCAGAAGAGGCAGAAAGGGGGCAACATAATGGATGATTTAGAATTCCGTCGTCGTATATTGTCGGAACCGAAACAACGAAATCAAGACATCATGGATGCTACAGCAAACAGTGAGGCCAATAGCAAATTCTTGGATGATGTTCTTGCTCTCGATAAGCAAATTCATTCAGCCATGAACGTGGATGTGCCTGACGATCTTGCCGATCGTATCTTATTCAACCAAACATCTTATGAAGAGAGTAAAGTGGTTAAGCCTACTTTTGCTCGCCGTGCTATGGCAATGGCTGCATCTGTCGCTTTTGTCGCTGGTCTTCTTGTGGGGCAAGTTAATTGGGGTAACGCGTTTGTTTCTCCTGCACATGCAAGTTTAGCTGACACCGCGTTAAAACACGTGGTCACTGAAAAGCCGTTTGTTGAAGTGTTAGATGAGAACGTATCATCTGCCCAAATCAATACCAAGATGAACCCATTTGCGTTCCAATTCGATGATACTTTCCCGTATCACGTTTATTACCTGAACCACTGTGGCTTTGGTAAATCCAACGCAATGCACATGGTATTCCAAGGTGAAAAAGGCAAAGTAACGCTGTTTTTAACTGGTATACCTTCAGACAAAAGCCAGAACTTCGAAGAAGACGGTATGTCTGGTTCCATCACTCCTATCGATGACAGCAGTTTAATACTCGTTGGCATGGAAGGTGAAGATGTCAACAAAATTGCAGAAAAGCTATCTAAAATGATCAAACCGATGAGCTAATCTGCTAGTCAAACGCCCGTAAACACTGAGCCCAGCACTATATCACTGATATTGCTGGGCTTTGTTTTATAAATAAACCCTCACCCATTCACAAAAAATATAACGCTAGAGTTAAAACTCTAAAAAACAGCGTTTCCTACCATTTTCGTGTCAGATAGGCGTCATTTCCGTAATTTTATGCTCAAATTTTTCAATGGTCGGATTTGTATCCTCTATACTAACGCTTAGGATCAGCCCCCATTGAGCAAAAGCTCAAATAAATCGCCCTGTAGAGGCGGATACATAAAGGAATTAATAAATGACAAACAACACGCGTCTGTTTAAAAAGTCTCTTTTAGCAGTAACAATTACGACAATTACACTCGCCTCTTCACAAGCAATGGCAGCAGGTTTCCAACTTAACTCACAATCAGCAACAGGCCTTGGTCGTGCATTCGCTGGTGACGCAGTAATCGCGGACAACGCATCTGCGATGGCTCGCAATGCGGCAGCACTTGCTCTTTTCGACCAAACTGAACTGTCTCTAGGTTTCAATATCATCGATTCAGAGGTTAAGGTTAAAGGTTCTGAATACATTTCACCTTTAGGGTCTCAATCTGTTGAAGATGCAACAAACGACGCAACTTCAGTCGTACCAAACCTTTACATCGCAATGCCTATCAACGAAAAATTTGCTGTCGGCTTCGGTGCGTATTCTAACTTTGGTACAACTAATGAGTTTGATGACAGCTGGGGTGCAAAAACAGGTTCTGTAATCGGTGGTACTACTGTAGTTCCTGGCGCCGATGCATTTGGCGGTACAACTAATGTTACTTCAATGAACCTATTGTTCGCTGGTTCATATCGTATCAATGACCAATGGAGCATTGGCGGCGGTATCGACGTTATTTACGGTGAAGGTGAATTAAAACGCCAATCAGAAATGAATATTGTCGGTGGGGGTGGTGCTACTGTTACCGCTGACTTAATGGACGTAGATGCATCAGGTTGGGGTGTTGGGTTCAACTTGGGTGCGGTTTATGAGTTGGACGAAAACAATCGCTTTGGATTGAGCTACCACTACAGCCCTGAAATTGAAGTTAGTGGCACAGTATCGTACCAAGGCAATGGTAACATTGGCGACCTAAAGATTCCTCTACCTTCAATGGCAGAGTTTTCTGGTTACCACCGCATCGAGAACACTAAATTTGCCGTTCACTACAGCATTCAATACATCAGTTGGAGTGACTTTGATGCACTTGTAACTACAGATGGAACAAACATCAAAGATTACAAGTGGCAAGATACTTACCACTACTCAATTGGTGGTACCTACTACATTAACCAAAACTGGGAAGCTCGAATCGGTTACATGTTCGATGAAGGCGTACAAGACTCTCTAACTTCAGTTTCTGTACCAGATTCGGACCGTCAATGGTTCTCTGCAGGTGCAAGCTACCACTTCAACAAAGATCAAACGCTTGATCTTGGCTTTACTTACCTAGTAGGTGAGGACGTTAAAGTTGAAGATACAATTAACGGTGGTGCAGCAAACGGTGGTCTAACTTTAAATACCACAACGAAAGCAACCGCAATGCTGTTCGGTGTTCAATACACTCATAGATTCTAAGCGCAAAGCACAATATGAAATTTAAAGGGTCGCTATTAGCGACCCTTTTTTATTGCTTAGACTACACAACAATCTCCCAATTAAGCGTACACCTGTATCCTCTAACGCCTTTATATCACTACAAGTGTACGCTCAAAACTCGTAACACCCTCGAAACATTCAGTTTTTTTAGCTGCAATTAGGTCATTTTTAATCATTTAATACCTAAAACAGTGTTTTATTCGAATTTCATTTTTAAAGCAATAGCTCTAAAAGTAAAATCACTGACCTTAATACTTATGATTCAGCGAACATAATAATGAAAATGAATAAGACTCTCCTATCTGCTGCAGTGGCAGTTGGTTTACTTTCTACATCTGGCGTAACACACGCTGCAGGCTTCCAACTAGCAGAATACTCAGCAACTGGCCTTGGTCGTGCATACGCAGGTGAAGCAGCAATGGCAGACAATGCAGGCGCACAATGGCGTAACCCTGCAATGCTAACCTACCTAGAAGGTACGCAAGTATCTGTTGGCGCAATTTATGTTGACCCAAACATCGATATCGAAGGCACATCAACTTCGGGTAATACAACCACACCAGCGAACTCAAAAGATTTCGCTCACAGCGCTGTGATTCCTAACTTTTACGTATCTCACAAGTATTCAGAAAAGTTAGCAATCGGCTTTGCTGCAGGCACTAACTACGGTATGGAAACAGACTTAGGTAAAGATTTTGCTGGTGCCAACCACGGTAACGAAGCAAGTGTGATCAGCATGGAGCTGAACCTAAATGCAGCCTACCAAGTACTCGAAAACGTATCTGTGGGTGGCGGCGTACGTTACGTGATGGCAGAAGGTAGCATTGGAGCAACTGCAACGTCTCCTGCATTTGGAATCGTTGACGCTGGCGACACTCTAAAATATATGGAAGGTGATGACACAGCTTGGGGCTGGCAAGTGGGTACTGCGTGGCAAATCAACGAAAACCACCGCCTTGGCTTCGCGTATAAGTCAGAAGTAAACCTTACTCTCGAAGGTTATGCGACAGGTGCTGGTTTCAACCTATTTAACCCAGCTAAGCATGATATCAAGACCAATGGTTCAATGGACTTAACTCTACCAGCGACTGCTGAAATTGCATCTTTTCATCAGTTAACTGATAAGGTTGCAGTTCATGCAAGTATCAATTGGACAGATTGGAGCAGCTTTGAAAAACTCGAAGCAAACTTATCAGATCGTAGCAACCCTGAGCTCATTAAAGAAGAAAACTGGGAAGATAATTACCGCTTCGCAATTGGTACCACTTACCAGATGACACCAAAACTGGCTCTACGTTCAGGTATTGCTTACGACACGTCAGCTGTGAGCGAAGAGCACCGTACAGCGACAATTCCAGAAACGGATCGTACTTGGCTGAGCATTGGTGCTGGCTACCAATGGTCTGAACAACTTTCTCTAGATGCTGGCTTTACTTACATCCTAGCAAAAGATGCGAAAATGCACGAAAGCGATCCAGCAGGCGCAGACCTGTTTGGCGGGTCATTTGAAGGCGAAGTATCTGGCAGCATCTGGCTAGTGGGTGTTCAAGCGAACTACCGTTTCTAAGCTATTTGAATATAAATCAAGATCAAAAAAGCTCGGTACTTACCGAGCTTTTTTATATCTACCGACTTGTTAAGGCTAATCGTTAAAAGTCTTCCAAATAGCCATCAATCAAATCTTCCTCTTCTAGGTCGACTTCTTCTGGCTCAATTTCTGCCTTAAAGTCACGGCGTTGAATATAGATATCACGCGTCAGAGCATAAGGGTCTGGAGAGTCTTCAAGCAGCGCTTCTTGAGATACGAGTTGAGCACGCGACTCCATGCCTTCTAGTGCCCACTTACCTAGACCTGCCCAGAAATTCAATAACGAGAGTGGTAAGTAGAGACCATCAACCTGCTCTGTCACTTCACGCGTGGTCACCGGACCATAGCCTGGAATCATAAAATATGGGCCATTGCCAACCCCATAGTGACCGATAGCGTCAGAAAACGATTTATCATCGTATTTGGTGATGCCCGCTTCACTCGCAATATCGATCAAACCAACCAAACCGAAAGTGGTGTTAATCCAAAAACGGTTGAAGTGATCCAGCGCTTTTTCACCATTACCCATGATCAAGTTATTGACCATACTGGCTGGTTCATCCAAGTTCGCTAGAAAGTTAGAGATACCGGTACGTACCGGAACTGGTGTGTAGTTAACGTAAGCAAGAGACACCGGGCGTACTAAATAAGGATCAAGATACTCATAGTTGATATCCCACATAGCACGGTTGAAGCCTTCAAAAGGGTCATTAGGATGCGATTCAGCTTCATATTCCGTCGTCACTTGGCTATCTGATTGTGCGACTTCTTCATCGGGTACACTTGAACACCCAACTGTCATGCTTGCAATAAGGAGTAAACCTGAAAGCCTTAACGTACTTATAGACATAACACCTTTTCCATAAGGAATATTAATAATAAAAAAGGCCAGCAATCGCTGGCCTCAATTGTTTGCGTAAGTCTATAACGTTTCTAAAGAAATCGGAATAGCCACGCTTGTGCAATTCGCTTATTAATACTGTTGATCGATATTCAGTGTTACTGGAGCCCCTAGCTCTACCACTTCACTTTCACCGTACCAATCGCCTTCGCGAGTCGCAACGTTGCCATCTGTATCAAGCCTAGCGCGAACCATCAGGGATTCAAGACTAGACAGTTTGATTCCTTCCATCATGCTATTACCATCATCCAGTACAACGGTACGAGGGAATGCACCTAGCGGGTAGCGAGCTGCCGCCACTGGCATAGGAGAACCATCTGCTCTATGTACTGAAACGATAAGTACAGAATTAGGATCAGCATTAACTTGCTCACTTAGGTTCAGGGTTACAGCAACACTCTTACCTTCCGCTACGCCCATCAAGTTACCCATTTTCTTCTGAGCACTCTCGATGCTGCGCGATAGCATCTCGTAACGACTGTCTTGAGGACCGATCATCTGTTGCATGATGCTCCAGTATTTCACCGCTGACGGATAGTCTTGGCGCTCAAATGCATCAAACGCTAGCAGTGAGAATACACGCAAGTCGACGTAGTCTTTCTGTACCAAACGGCTCAGTAGCAGGCGAGCTTGGTTCTGTTCAGCTTCATCTGGCGATAGCATTAACGCCTGTGCAAAACCTAACTGAACGTCTTCGTTATTTGGCTCAAGCTTGTAAGCTCGCTCCATTGCATCGATAGCCGTTTGCGCGTCGCGATTCGCAAGAGCGATACGACCCAACAATAACCAACCTGTCGAATCTTTAGGCTGATAGTGCAGACGTGTACGAAGTGCAAGCGTTAAGTCTTCCAACTCATCGTCTGTCAGAGCACTGCCCTCTGCAGACATCAACTTCTTAGATAGAGCCGGTAGATTTGCACTCACTTGCTGCCAGTGCTGAACCTTGTCCATCGCACCAAACTGAAAGTACATACCGTAACTAAGCGCGATTACCATCAGCACAGACGGCACAACCACAACAGCTGTTGAAATCTGTGTCTTCTTGGTCGCTTTTTCTGCTGGAATATCATCAAGAAGAGACTGCTTAAGATCAGCAATCAGCTCTTGTTGGTTATCAACTAAACCTTCTTCCGCTTCAACTTCTAGTTCATCTAGACGATCTTTATAGAAAGCCTTGTTCAATTCATCACGAAGAGCTTCATCGTTGTTGGCTTTCTTGTTCACAAATGGCAAGACAATCAACACGACAGCAGCTAATGAAAGGATAATTGTAGAAATCCAAAATAGAGTCATTACTTCTTGTCTCCGTCGTTCTCTTCATCGAGTAACGCTTTTAAACGTGCTTCTTTGTCTGCATCCCAGTCTTCATTTGACTCTACAGCTTTCGCTTTCGACTTTCTGCTGCGCAGTACAATCAGCGCAAAACCAAATACCACAACGGCAAATGGACCAACCCATAGGATTGAAGTTGCTAGCGTTAATGGCGGATTGTAGGTAACGAAATTGCCGTAGCGCGCGATCATGTAATCAATGATCTCTTGCTCAGACTTGCCCTCTTTCGTCATCTCATACACTTTTTGGCGAAGGTCGACTGCCAGTTCTGCATTCGAATCACCAATGGTGTTGTTTTGACATTTTGGACAACGCAGTGTGTTGCTCAAATTTTTGAACTGCTGCTCTTGTTGCAAGTTATCAAACTCATGGATCTCAATCGCCGCAGTAGCAGTTAGAGAAATAGCAAACGTTGCTAACAACGCAATCAGTGCGTGTTTAATCATTTTGCTTCCTCCAACAAGTCTTGATACATAGGCTCAAGCGTTGATGCCCAGTTAGTTGGGTTTACATCACCAACGTGGCGGTAACGAACAACGCCGTTTGCATCAATTAGGAAAGTTTCTGGAGCGCCATATACGCCTAGATCTAGGCCTAGCATGCCATTACCATCAAACAAACTGATTAAGTACGGGTTACCAAGCTCATTCAACCAACCTACCGCTTTTGTGCGATCATCTTTGTAGTTCAAGCCAATGATCTTAACGCCTTGTGCAGCTAGTTTGTTCAAGTAAGAGTGCTCTGCGTAACACGTTGGGCACCATGTAGCCCAAACATTTAGAAGCAGAGGCTCGCCTTTAAATACAGCTTGGTCGTACAGTTTGCCTGGCTCCGCTAGGTCTTCTAGACGAAACTCGGGAACCTCTTTGCCGATCAATACTGATTCAAGCTTAGTCGGGTCATCGCCCGACTGGTTGCGTACAAGCTGAGTTGCAAAAATGACAGCCAATGCCATAAAAGCAATCAATGGAATGAAAAGTATCTTCTTATTCATTAAGCCTCCTGCTTCTCGGCTGTCTTTTTCGCTGGCTTGCGGAAGCGGTAACGACGGTCACTGATCGCAATAGCACCACCAATCGACATAATCAGAGAGCCAGCCCAGATCCAACGAACGAATGGTTTGTAATAAACACGTACCGCCCAAGATTTATTGTCATCTAGACGTTCACCCATCGCAATGTACAGGTCGCGAGTCACACCGCGATCAATCGCTGCTTCAGTCATCATAGACTTGGCAGTGGTGTAAAAACGTTTCTCTGCGTGCAATGTGTTGATGTACTTACCATCTTTTGTGATTTCAAAATCAGCGATGTAGCCATCGTAGTTTGGACCATCTTTGTCACGAACACCCGCAAAGTAGAAATCGTACTCTTCAAGTTGGTAGTACTCACCTGGAGCCAAACGCACATCACGCTCGATGCTGTAGTTTTGCACCATAGCGATACCGATAACGGTAACGGCAAGACCAAGGTGACCCAACATCATCGCCCAGTGGCTGCGCTGAATCTTAGTAACACCCGTCCAGAAACTATGGCGATGCGTCGCACGTTCATGCAGCTCGAAGCCGTGCATGAAGATGATCCAGAATGCCATTACCCAGCCTGCAAACGCAGTACCGCTGAAGTATTCAGCCAATACGCTAACCATCAACCAGCTCAAACCAAGTGACAGCACACCAGAAACAACCATTGGTTTAACAAGCTTAGACAGGTTGTCGCGCTTCCAACGGATCAGTGGACCGATACCGAGTAGGAACGAGAATGGAATCATTAACCAGAAGAACAGCATATCGAAGAATGGAGCACCGATAGATACTGAACCAAGACCAATCTGCTTATGCACAAGCGGTAGCAATGTACCAACTAATACAACCACAAGCGCTGCGATAAGTAGCACGTTGTTCGCAAGTAGTGAGTTCTCGCGAGAAACGAGGTCAAAGTTACCACGAACTCGTACTGCTGCGCCTTTCACAGCGAACAGAAGCAAAGAACCACCGATAACAAAGACTAAGAAGCCTAAGATAAACATACCGCGAGCAGGATCTGAAGCAAAGGCGTGAACCGATACCAAGATACCTGAACGAACTAGGAAGGTACCCAATAAGCTCAACGAGAATGCAGAGATTGCCAGCAATACTGTCCACGCTTTAAATGTACCGCGCTTTTCTGTGACTGCTAAAGAGTGCATTAGAGCAGTACCTGCCAGCCAAGGCATGAATGATGCGTTTTCTACTGGATCCCAGAACCACCAGCCGCCCCAGCCTAGTTCGTAATAAGCCCACCATGAACCTAGTGCGATACCTAGAGTTAGGAATAACCATGCCGCGATTGTCCAAGGGCGAGACCAACGCGCCCATGCCGTATCCAAGCGACCGCTCATTAGAGAGGCAATTGCAAAAGAGAACGCTACCGAGAAGCCTACATAACCCATGTAAAGCATTGGTGGGTGAATGATCAAACCTGGATCTTGTAGAAGCGGGTTTAGGTCACGACCATCAACAGGGAAGAATGGCAAGGTACGTAGGAACGGGTTCGAGGTCACAATGATGAACAGCAAGAAACCGACAGTAATCAGACCCATGATCGCCAGAACACGCGCTACCGACTCTTGTGGCATACCACGGCTAAACACCGCTACCGCAACAGTCCAACCTGCTTGGATTAATACCCAAAGCAGTAGTGAGCCTTCGTGTGCACCCCATACCGCCGTAATACGGTAGTACCAAGGTAGCTGGCTGTTGGAGTTACTCGCTACATATTGGACAGTAAAGTCATTGGTGTAGAACGCGTAACATAGAATAAAAAACGAAATCGCTAGGAAAATGAACATACCCCAAGACAGTGGGCGGGCACTGTTCATCAACAAAGTGTTATTGCGAGCTGCTCCGTAGAGTGGGAGCACACTCAGCAACAATGCCAATCCTAGCGATAGGATCATGGCAAAGTGGCCGATCTCGGCTATCATTTAGCACTTCCTTCTTTTTGTTCAGTCGAGTATTGCAAAGGCTCGTGTGTCTTTTTCATCGCTTCAGCGACTTCAGAAGGCATGTACTCTTCATCGTGCTTAGCTAGAACTTCAAACGCTTCGATAGTCGTCGCATCTTTTAATACGCCCTGAGCAACAATACCTTGTCCCTCACGGAAAAGATCAGGAAGAATACCATCGTAAAGAATGGTTACCTTAGGGCCAACATCCGCTAAGTCGAAGCTTACGCGCAAAGATTCGTTATCACGCTTCACAGAGCCAACAACAACCATGCCACCAATTCGCAGGCGTTGGCCTACTTCTGGCTTATGGCCGTCTTTACCGTTTACCAATTCCGTTGGTGTGTAGAACAGATCCATGTTTTGATTCAGTGCATAAACCATCAAACCGACAGTCGCACTAATACCAATAAAAATAGCTAGGACAATGCCCAGTCTCTTTTTACGCCTTGGGTTCATAGAGTGTTCTCCATTTTTTTCGCTGCATCGATTCGCGCCTGGCGATCAACTTTAGCTTGTACTTCATTGAGCAATTGCTTACCACGACGAACGCTAACTACTAGCAGGATGATCATCGCAAGAAAAGTGATTCCGAATGCACTCCAAACGTAAGAGGCGTAACCGCCCATCGCAAAGAAATCACTTAGAGATTCAAAATACATAATTACCTACCCCGATTACGCTTTTTCGGCCGCTAGTTTGCGGACCCACGGACGATGACCTTCTTTGCTGATGATTTCGTTACGGAAACGAACCATCATCACGGCGCCGAAGAAGAATGCAAAACCGAAAATATTAAGAAGCAGTGGCCACAACATATCGCTTGAGATCGATGGCTTATCGAACTTAGTGATCGTCGCACCTTGGTGCAGTGTATTCCACCACTCTACTGAGAAGTGAATAATAGGTAGGTTAATCACACCGACAATAGCAAGAATACCTGCTGCTTTTGCCGCTGTTTTCTGATCATCAAAAGCGTGGTGCAGAGCGATAACGCCCAAGTACAAAAATAGTAAGATCAGTTCTGATGTTAAACGAGCGTCCCACACCCACCAAGCACCCCACATTGGCTTACCCCAAACTGCACCAGTCAAAAGTGCAATAAAGGTAAATACAGCGCCGATTGGAGCCATTGCCAGTGATGCCATATCCGACAATCTCACCTGCCACACAAGGCCGATAAAGGCTGCAATCGCCATCGACATGTAGACACCCATCGACCAAATCGCAGATGGAACGTGAATGTAGATAATTCTAAAGCTATCGCCTTGTTGGTAATCTGAAGGTGCAAATGCAAGCCCCCAAACGGTACCAACGGATAGACACACTAGTGCTAGAACTGAGAACCATGGCAGAAGCTTACCAGCAAGCTGATAAGAGGTTTCCGCTTTGGCATAGGGATGGAGCCATTTCCACATGTTGTAATCTCACTCTTACTTCATATTACTTACAGCTGTTAAAGCTATAGTTATTATAATTTATTTACGGTTGCTTTCCGTATGGCGACTCTAGGAGTCCAATGGTGTCAATTAGTTCACACCTAAATCTGTTTAATTAGTTCACGCTCACACGTAACGCGGCACTAATAGCAAAAGGCGTTAATGTCATCGCACCCATTAGCATCGCGCCTAACACAGCCAATTGACCGTTATACGCAACACCTAGTGCTGCCGCATCAATTGCTGATGTCGCAAAAATCAAAATTGGGATATAAAGCGGTAGGATGAGCAAACTCAGCAGTACGCCCCCTTTTTGTAACCCAACCGTTAGTGCAACACCAATAGCACCAATAAAACTCAACGCGGGCGTCCCTACCAGCAAGGTCAACACAACTGAAAGCCATGTATCAAAATCCAGCGATAGTAGAACAGCCAAAAGCGGACTAATTAAAATTAATGGTAAACCAGTCAATAACCAGTGTGCTATGACCTTGGACAATACTACCAACTGCAACGGGATGGGCATGAGCATCATCTGTTCTAGTGCTCCATCCTGAAAATCATCACGAAATAGACGCTCTAGTGAGAGCAGAGCTGATAACAGAGCAGCAACCCAAACGATCCCCGCAGAGATACGTGCAAGAAGGTTAGGCTCGGGGCCAATACTCAATGGAAACAAGGTGATAACGATAATAAAGAACCACAACGGGTTAAAAATATCGGCCTGGCGACGAAACGCAATTAGAAGCTCACGTCGGATAATCATTGTCATTGAAGCGATCATATTATTCACCCAGCTTTATTTTTCTTAGTTTCGGGCTGTCGGCGAACATATCTTGGTGCGTTGTTAGTAACACAATTCCGCCATTGTCTGCATGTTGCGAAAACAAATTCTCGAGAACTTTCACACCCTGCTTATCGATTGCTGTTAGTGGCTCATCTAAGATCCACAGCATCTGCTTACTCAACCACAAACGAGCCAACGCTACTCGGCGCTGCTGTCCTGCAGACAACTGCCCTGCTGGCACATCTTCTCGCCCTGCCAAACCAACTTGCGCAAGAGCGCCGTACAGTTCTTCCTTGCTTGCTTTGCCACTATGAATAGATTGGTAAAAGCTTAAATTCTCGTAAGCACTTAACTCACGCTTAACACCGGTTTGGTGACCAAGAAACAGTAGATTTTGATGGTAAGCATCGCGATTGGACTCTATTGACTGACCATCCCATGAAATGGTGCCTTCGTCTCGATCGCCTAATCCGGTGATGATCCTAAGTAGTGTCGTCTTGCCAGTACCATTTCTTCCCTCAACCTGAACGAGTTCGCCAGCTTTGAGTTGAAAAGACAAAGATTCAAAGAGAACTCTTTCGTCACGAATAGCGGTTAAATTTGAGACTTCTAACATAGGAAATATAGGTCCAATAATAAGAGGGGTATAGTAGCACACCATTATGGTGACAAAACAGGAATAGGTCTTTGCGAAAGAACAAACTCAGTAAGAAACTGTTAACGCTGTGTCAAAATTTACACATTTTATGTTTAATACATAATATCTCAAAGATACAAACACTTAGACACAGCGTTCTATAAGTAAGATTTCCAATTGGTAAACGCCAAAAACAAAAAAAGAAGCCTGAGCTTCTTTTTGGATTCGCGTTTTCGCGCTTAACTTATTTTTAGCGACGTGGTGGCTTACGGCGATCGTAAGACTTAGGCTGCTCATCATAAGATGATGGGTTGCTACGAAGAGATGGGATCTTCTCTTTGCCTGCTAATTTATTCTGCAGAGACATCATTAGCTCAGCTTCTGCTTTTGGCAGTTCACACTCTTCGATAAGCTCGTTTATTCCAGCGCCAAGTTGAACCATTTTGGTCGCTCGAGTGTAGAGTCTACCGTCTGTGTCGGCATGCTCTAACTCAACAATACGCTCATTTAGATGCTTAATCACATCTTCTTGCTCTGTCACTTTCTGGCCAAGACCAACCACAACAGAGCGCACCTCTAGTAACTGCTTGCTCGATTTTTGAAGCTCTTTTTCTAAGCTACGAACCTGCGCACGAGAGTGGTCTAGCTGCTTTTGTAGGACACTTTTCACTTTGCCCAACAGCACGACGATAAATAGCGTAAAACACCCAACTCCAATAATCAGTGCAGCTGGGCTTAAGGGAAGCGCTTCAAACATTACAGGTGAGCCATCTCATCCCATTCGTCTTCGCTTAGTAGCTTGTTCAAATCAACTAGGATCAGAAGCTTACCGTCACGGTTGCTCACACCTTGGATGAACTTAGCACTTTCATCAGTACCAACGCTTGGCGTAGTATCGATTTCAGAAGAACGAAGGTAAACAACTTCTGCCACGCTATCAACTAGGATACCAATCACTTGGCGCTCAGATTCGATAACGATGATACGAGTGTTGTCAGTGATCTCGCCTTGCATTAGGCCAAAACGTGAACGTGTATCGATAACTGTTACAACGTTACCACGTAGGTTAATAATACCCAGTACGTAGTCTGGAGCACCTGGTACTGGAGCAATCTCACTATAACGAAGAACTTCACGCACCTGCATTACGTTGATGCCGTAAGTTTCTTCCTCAAGTTGGAATGTCACCCATTGAAGTACTTCATCATTGGTTTGATCTTTTCTTACTTCAACTTCACTCAATTGAGACATATTCAATCCTCTTGCCGCCGTTACCGGCTCACTATTATTAATCTAATGCTTTTACATCTAACCCTGCATTTAGCATGGCGATCAATGCTTCAACATGAATCAAAGCACACATTTTTTCTTTAACCATACCCGCGAGCCATGGACGTTTACCTGCCATTTCTCGCCAGCGTACTTTATCTGTATTTAAGAGCTCGGTACCTTTGAGCTCGGTGCTCGCCAGTCCCCACATGCTCTCGCCAAGCATCACTATATATTGATAGTTTTCTTTGTATTCGTCACTGGTTAACTTCTCAGACATCACCCATTTTGCGGTATCGACCACATCTAATTGACTATCTCGATTAGATTGAAGGCCTAAATACCAAGCTGGGCGACCAATTAGATGACTCAGCTCTTCTAAACGGTGTATGCCACCAAGTTCATCTAATGGGACTGCAAAAGTCACACCATTCACATCAAAGTAGAGTACTTGGAAGTCTTCACTACGAACTGTGCTCTCCCACGAAGTGAAGTTACTTGCCCCACCCGCTTGAGTTTCGAGCTCAACTTCTTGCTCTACCGTTTCTAAATCTTCCTGTACGGAAACCGTCTCTTCAGCGGCTTCAACACTCGGCTGATAAACTGGTTCACTGAAGACTTGAGGCTCTGCTTCCGCGACCGTTTCAGCTACATTTTCAAAAAGGGGCTCTTCGATATCCCAGCTTTGAATCTCTTCTTCAGCTTGTTGCTCTACCACTGGTGGTTCTGGCGTTTCCACTTCAAGAGTTGGCGAAGCCACTTCCATCTTGGGTGCCAAATCCGTTTCCACAGGCATATCAACAGTGGTCGTCGAATGGAGCGCAATTTGTTGCGTGTTCTGATCCATCAAGTCGTCGAGGTTTAGCTCTTCAACGACATTAGTCGACTCCAACTGGCTCAGTAGCTTTTGCACGTCCTCAAGATTGGGGACCTCAAACTCTGCCGAGCGAATCTCAGAGTAACTCGAATATTCCGCAAGTTTTGGCTCTGGCTCTGGCTCT
>NZ_JAHGAN010000034.1:0-21643 GCF_030248625.1 Vibrio sp. D420a
AAGCGAGTAAGCGAGTAAAATATAGAAAGGGTTGGCTTAGATGGCCAACCCTTTTCGTTACTATTCAACTACGAAGCAAGCTGCTTAATCTGCTCAACAATCGCTTTTAAACCATTGCCACGTGAAGGGCTTAGGTGAGCGATAAGACCAATTTTCTCGAAATAATCATCGATATCGAATGCTTGGATCTGCTGTGACGTTTTGCCATCAAAAGCTGCCATCACAAGAGCAATCAATCCACGAACAATACGCGCATCAGAATCTGCACAGAAATACCAAACATCCCCGTCTTGCTGAGCCACCAACCACACTTGGCTCTCGCAGCCAGCCACAGTCACTTGCTCGCTTTTCAACTCTTCAGGCATTTGAGGAAGTTTTTTTCCCCACTGAATCACTTGGCGATAGCGATCTTCCCAGCCATGAAACGTTGCCATTTTCTCGACAATATCATCACTGGTAATCGTTGCACCAAAAGGAGAGTCAGGAAATGAATGCATCTGTCGCTCCTACTTCTTGTACTTCTGAATCAACTTTTCAACGATGCGCGATACTGCAACAAAGCCAAAGGTTGCAGTGACCACCGTCGCAGCTCCAAACCCCGTCGCACAATCCATACGTTTAGGGCCTTCAGCTGTCGCTTTTGCTGCGCATACACTGCCGTCAGCTTGTGGGTATTTCAGCTGTTCAGTTGAGAATACACACTCAATACCAAACTTGCGTGCAGGGTTCTTCGGGAAATTATGATGACGACGCAATGTATCTTTCAGCTTCTTCGCTAGTGGATCTTGAATCGTCTTTGTTAAATCAGCAACTTGAATCTGAGTTGGGTCAACTTGACCACCAGCACCACCGGTTGTGATCACCTTAATCTTATTGCTTCGACAGTACGCCAGCAGAGAGGCTTTTGCTTTCATGCTATCAATCGCATCCAAGACGTAGTCGAAATCTTTAGTAATGTATTCAGCTTGATTGTCGGGACCAATAAAGTCATCAATTAGATTTACTTTACACTCAGGGTTGATCAACTTAACACGCTCAGCCATCACCTCAATCTTGCTTTGACCAACCGTACCTGTCATCGCATGGATCTGACGGTTAATGTTAGTCACACATACATCATCCATATCGATCAAGGTTAGCTCACCAACACCAGTACGAGCCAAGGCTTCAACAGCCCATGAACCAACACCACCGATACCAACCACACACACGTGTGCCGCTCTTAAGATTTCAACTTCGCTGTTGCCATATAGGCGACGAGTTCCGCCAAATCGTTGGTCATAATTTTCAGAAGCTGGTGTGGTCAATTCACGCATTGTTGCCGCCAATTTATTACATTAGAAAAAGAAAGAGTGCGTTTTATACGCACTCTTGAATAAAAAGTCTAGGGGATTAGCCGATGTAGTTCAACGGGCGACCTTACTCTGCCTTTTCAGGTGGCAACGCCCATGGCGCTTCAGTTGCACTGCCGTCTAAGCCAAGTTTCCAAACGCGACCAAAGTGCTTGTAATGTCCCGCTTCCGTACCTGCTCTAGCCCCCATACCATGATAGAGGTCTAGGTGGTTCTGCTTCACCGCGCCGCCAGTGTCTAGCACCAGCAATAAACGAAGTTGATGAGCTCCACTCCAGGTGCCGTCTGCATTAAGCAGTGGAACTTCGGCTAAGATAGGCGTACCCATAGGCAGGATAGAACGATCACCAGCAACTGCAGCCATTGGTAGCAGTGGAATACCAGCACTACCCATCACCGACAAGTCTTCATTCGCTTGGAAGAAAACAAAAGAAGGGTTCTGCTCTAGAAGCTCTTTTACGACTTCTGGATCATTTTCCATCACCCACTCTTTAATCGCTTTAAGAGACATCTTTTCACGAGGCACCAGACCACGGTCAATCAACACTCGTCCAATACTGACATACGCTTTGTTGTTTTTACCGGCATAAGCAAAGTACTCGAGAGTGTCATCGTCGCCAAAGTGCACAAAACCACTTCCCTGCACTTCCATCATGAAAGGATCGATACGATTCGCGGCATAGCCAAGCTCTAGTCCGAGTCCATCCAGTGCACCATCGTAGATTTCTGCCCGCGTTGGGCACTCTTGGCCGCAGTTAGGTAAAGCATAAACAGGGTACCTATACTCTTCGTTTGGCTCATGGCGCAGCTCCATCACTGGTGAGAAATAGCCAGTAAATAGAACATTACCTTGCTTATCTCCCCCACCCAATTGCGCAGCCTGCACACCGTAATTCGCAAGATCTTGTGGATTGCCACTCTGCAGGGCCCACTCGTTTAACTGTTGATAAAGTGGCTGATAGATTTTTGCCATCGAGGGAGATTTAGAAACTACCATCTCGGCTTGTTCAGAAAAAGCCGTGTAGTCTCTAGGGGAGTTGGTTTCGATTTGCTCAACCTTATTTAAGGTACGAGGAAATTCATCATCAAGATACTGTTGAGCACGGTCTGTCGGTTGTGCACAGCCGAATAGTACAGAGGCCGAAACCAGAGGGAGCCATTTTTTAATCACAAGAATCATCCTAAAATTTCTATGCAACGAGGATGACAAAAACGGCTGAATAACACAATCTAAGTTTGTAAGAGTTTACAGTAAGATAACCTAACGAACGGAATGGTCGTTATAACCTTTTAGGCGAAAGACAGGATTGTAGTATGCATCAGAATCGAGCCTCATCTCGGTATTGTCCGAGTTAACCATCTTGAAGCGAAAAGTCTTCCCTGCGGAGCGATACTCAAAATAGTTTCCATCAAAGCTAAAATCAGTCGCAATCACAGAGCCAGCTACCGTCACACCTCGCTCATTCAATACGAATTCATCGGTGGCGTAATGTGCAACATTCTGCTCCACCCAAGTGCCGTAAATCATACTCTTAGGTGTTGACGCAGCCTGCATGCGAGCAAAGACATCTTGATACAAGATCACCACAGCTATCGAACCTATCAAAGCTAATAGCATTAAGCTGCGCTCGACAAACTTACGTTTAAAGTTGGCGTTTTTCTGCTTATCAGCCTCGCTATACAAGCTCTTGGTGATGTCGTCGATTTTGTTCTTACTTACTGGGGCTTGCATAACTATAACTACTCAATTTGAAGCAACTGACATTTTACACTTATTAAGATTACGGAATAAAGTATTCTTAAAGATACTTTGCTCTCTATTCCAAAAATATTCTTGTTTACATTTGAATAAAAATGTTAGATTTAAGAATAAATAACCAGAACGGATTCTCTCTGTGAAATTAAGAAGCACCGCCTTAGTTAAAGGCTTCAGACAATCGACCCCCTACGTTAATGCTCACCGT
The DNA here is from genome assembly GCF_030248625.1 of Vibrio sp. D420a. Taxonomy (NCBI): domain Bacteria; kingdom Pseudomonadati; phylum Pseudomonadota; class Gammaproteobacteria; order Vibrionales; family Vibrionaceae; genus Vibrio; species Vibrio sp. D420a. Next base: position 3,317 of record NZ_JAHGAN010000034.1, read on the forward strand.
GGAAAAACCATGGTTATCATGCTGGGAGGCGAAGCGGTGGCCGATCGCAACTTCGGTAATATTATCAATGATATTGCACTACTTCACAGCCTAGGTGTAAAAATTGTTCTGGTTCATGGCGCCCGCCCTCAAATAAACGAACTGCTCGCCAAACAAGATTGCTACACACCGTACCACAAGAATGTCCGTGTTACTGATGAGTATGCATTGGGCGTGGCGATGCAAGCCGCTGGACAACTGCAACTTGCGATCACTGCTCGATTGTCGATGAGTTTGAACAACACCCCAATGGCCGGTACTCAGCTCAATGTCATGAGTGGTAACTTCGTCACCGCACAACCTCTCGGGGTTGATGACGGTACTGATTATTGTCATAGCGGCAGAATCCGTCGTATTGATATCGAAGGGATCAACCGTACTCTAGACCAAGGCTCGATTGTTCTGCTCGGTCCCATTGCCAGCTCCGTAACTGGCGAGAGCTTTAACCTTCTTTCCGAAGAGGTCGCTACTCAAGTCGCGATTCGTCTCAAGGCCGACAAATTGATCGGATTCTGTTCTGAACAAGGGGTTATCGACACCGATGGCAATGTACTCGCAGAGCTGTTCCCAAAAGACGCCAAGCAGATACTCGATCGTCTCACAGAATCACAAGACCCAACTCTAGATATGGGTAGCGGTACACAACGATTCTTGAAAGGTGCCATTGCTGCGTGTCGCGCAGGTGTACCACGTTGTCACCTAATCAGCTACAAACTCGATGGTGCACTGATCCAAGAGCTGTTCTCGTTTGATGGTATCGGTACTCAAGTGGTTATGGCGAGTGCTGAGCAAGTAAGACAAGCTCAGATCGATGATATCGGCGGTATCTTCGACCTGATTCGCCCTCTTGAAGAACAAGGCATTTTAGTTCGTCGCTCTCGTGAACAACTCGAACAAGAGATTCACCGCTTTACCATCATCGAGAAAGATGGACTGATCATCGGCTGTGCTGCACTTTACAGTTACCCTGAAGATCATATGGCAGAAATGGCGTGCGTTGCTATTCATCCAGATTACCGAGATGGCAACCGAGGACAACTGCTGCTCAACTACATGAGACATCAATCTAAATCCCAAGATATTGACCAGATTTTCGTGCTGACGACCCATAGTCTCCACTGGTTCAGAGAACAAGGCTTTTATGAAATTGGTGTCGATGAGCTACCAATGGAGAAACAGGGGCTCTACAACTACCAACGCAAATCAAAAATACTGGCGTTGAATGTATAAACAGGATGTTTTGTTCAGAGTTTGGGTACCGAAAATTTAAATTTGGTGCCTTTTCTCACTTTCGATAGAAATTGATTGCAAATGTAATCGATTACTATATGAGATTTATAAACTATGCACTTTTATTCACACTGATAATTGTATAGAATTTGGCCGATTTACATTCTCAGTAAACAATGATTGGAATCGTCTATGCCTTGGCATGGGGACTTGCACGGATTGCTATAACTTTAACATCGCAGGCTTAAACTTTGGCTATGCCCGTTAATAACAAAAAGCAAAAAGAGCATATTGATATGAGAACCGTTATTTGTAATTCGCTACAAAGCTTTTGGGATATGGCTGACAACCAATTTCTTGAAGGGTTGGACGTCCACTGTGTTTTTCCAGTGACTGACAACTTGAAGGAGTTTATCTTGAACTGCCAAGCAAAATACAAGATAAACCATATCTCTTTTACGAGAGCATTTCTGAGTAAAGACAGCTAGGTCTAAACTCAAAAGAAGCAACCACGGACGGCTGCTTCCCATCTTAAAATTACCTACCGCTAGATTTCACTACGCCCCAAACGCACCGCTAATCCGCTCACACGCTGAGTTTTCACCTTAATACTTCGCTTAAACACCGAGCTATCACTAAACATCATCAAACGAGACTTTGCACGTGTTACTCCAGTATAGATAAGCTCTCGCGTTAAAATCGGGCTGAATTCCGGTGGCAATATCATCAAGGTTAAATCAAATTCACTACCCTGAGATTTATGGATTGTCATCGCATAGGCGGTTTCATGCTCAGGAACTCGGCTAGGAAGTACCGCTTTGACACTTCCATCAGGCAACTCAAAATAAACCTTAAGCCTTGGCGATGAACCATCTTCGGTAGCGGTAGAGTCCAGCATACAGAGGCCAATATCGCCATTATACAAGCCAAGGCCATGGTCATTACGTGTTACCATCACAGGGCGACCGTGATACCAAAGCTCTTCATTGTGCGGTTGGACTAGACGCCTCGCCGCTAATGCTCGTTCAATGCGTTGATTTAACCCTGAAACACCAAAATCACCATCTCGCACTGCACAAAGAAGTCGACACTGGCTGAAAAGATCGAGCGCTTGTTTGGCGCGCTCCTTTTGCTTCTCACCTTCAGCTAACGGTTTGTGAATACAGTTTAAATAGTTGCCGTATTCGTTAACCAGCGTGCGAAGCATCAGGTTGTAGCTGTCACTAGAAAGCGAGTGATGCTCAATATCGGCAAAGCCTTTATTCAATACCACATCGACTTGAGCGGCCGAACCTGCATTAATTGCCTTAGCAAGTTGACCAATACCAGAGCGAGCATCAAAACGATAACTCTTTTGCAGCATACACAAACTATCAGCCACAGCAGGAGCACTCACCACATTGTACGACTTGGATTGTCTGCTAGCTAAAGAACTAAAGCTGGTCAGCTCAGCAATCAAGTTCCCTTGAGGCGCACTGTAGCCGTAAGCATTGAAAGCACAGATATCACCCAACACCGCACCAGCTTCAACCGAGGCTAGTTGATCTTTATCTCCCAGAAGAATCAAGCGCGCATGTGGAGGAAGAGCATCCACCAGCTTATACATCATAGAGAGGTCGACCATCGAAGCTTCATCGACGACCAGAATATCCAAATGCAGTGGGTTTCGACGATGATGCCTAAACTCGGCGCGATTCGGAATGGCACCAAGTAAGCGATGTAAGGTACTCGACTCTGTTGGAATGTTCTGTTTGACGATAGGCTCAACAGGTAGCTGATCAATCGCCTTACCGATTGACTCAGTCAAACGCGCTGCCGCTTTACCTGTTGGCGCAACCAGTTTAATGGTCGGGGTTTTACCCAAGTTCAATGACTGCTCTACCATCGCAGATAACAGTTTTGCAACGGTGGTGGTTTTACCTGTACCAGGACCACCTGATATCACTGCAAATCGACGGCTGAGTGCTACCGCTGCTGCTACTTTTTGCCAGTTGAGGCATACCGACAAAGGCACTAGCTCATCCAGTGCACTAAGGTCAGAAACCTGACGTGCATCTGTTACAACTCTATCAATCTCATTCCAATTCAGTTCGGATTCTGAGACAACATCTAAGTGATCGCACACCAGCTGCTGGCGCAACACTTGCGAGCTTTGACCATTCGAATCAGCTTTGGCCAAGGCATTAAAAAGAAAGTGATAGCTCCGAGCAAATAGCTGATTAAGTGTTTGTGTCAGCGCTCGCTTCTGCTCCAGATTAAACTCCACCGGATGACTTAGGCGATTTAAAGCCTCAGCCAATACCACCTCATAATTCCAATAGCGCTGCAGATAGACACGCTGCCCGTCAAACATGAGTGGCTTAACACATTCAGCACTGGTGCCAACCAGACTTGAGTTATTCAAAATAGCAGACCAATCGATATTCAATAGTCGTTGATTAAGCTGTAGTGCTGCTTCACCATAAAGGCCGAGTAACTGCGCTAAGTCAGCGGGTATATTAGACTGATAGTGATCACTCACTGTCAGCTGCATACAGATATGGCCTTTACCTAACTCATGACTTACCACACCTGCAAGAAAGCCAAGCTGCTGTGCGGTACCGGCCTCTTGCGAGTAGCCACTCGCTTGCTGAGCAATAAAGCGAGCAAATTGATAATCGAGCTGGCGAATGGTGCCTTTGTCTGCCAATAGCTGCAGCACATCCATCAATGGCGCTTGGTGTAAATCAATGGGTGTCATTATATAAGCTCCATCTGTCCAGCTTGGTCATCATTCGATTGAGTTGTTTGGCGATCGACGATCTTGCCGTCAATCAATTGATCCATTTCATTGAGCATGGCTTCACTTGGTTTAGCGGAAAATATTCCTTGCTGAGATTGTCCATCCATACCACGTAAAAACAGATAATAAACACCGCCAAAATGCTTTTGGTAGCTGTAATTTGCAATTCGACTGCGTAGGAAGCGGTGCAGAGCTAAGGCGTAAATTTGATACTGCAAATCATATCGGTGATCGGCCATAGCACTCTTAAGGGCGTCGCCATGATAAACCGCCACATCATCCCCTAAGTGATTTGATTTCCAGTCAAGCACGTAGTATTTGCCTTCATGTTCAAACACCAAATCAATAAAGCCCTTCAACATGCCTTGCACAGTGTGAAAACCGAGGTCGCCAGCTTTCGCCGAAAGAGGATCATGATACTGAATAACACGGTTGAGTTCTGAGGATGCTAACACCTCAATGGGCAATAAAAACTCCATCTCAACAAGTCGCTGAGAAGCATTTTTCTCGCTTAACTTAAGCTTTTTACCATCTAAAGCGGTGTTGAGCACGGTATCAGCCAATTGTTGAAGAACCGGTAACCACTCAAGCTCATACTGTTCAAGTTCCAGTAAGTGAGTGATCACTTGAGTATTGTGCTCGCTGGTCGCAGGCTCGGTAAACTCGACTTCTTCAAACAAGGTATGCAAAAACGTACCCGGTCTTGCTCCTCGAGGGAAAGTAAAGATAGAACGCTCTGGCTCAATCAGCTCGCCTTCATCCTGCTCATCGGCAGAATCAATATCAAAGCCCGATACCTCCATCGTCGCATCATGACTTGCGCCATGACTGCCTTGCTTGACTAACCCAGAGTAACTAGTGATACGCCACGCACGGTCAATCGACGCCTTCAACTCTTGAGCTTGGAGATCAGGTTGTGGTTCTGATTTAGCTACAAAAGGTTGCTCATGCTGCGTAGGCGTCTCGCTCAATGTAATGCTTTGATTGCCACTCTCTAAACTCGCCAACGCTTGCTGTAGTTCAGCAATGCTGCACTCGTTCCCATTTTGAACCAGATAGCCCATTGCGCTCAAATGCACACCCGTCGGCTCTTTGGTTGAGCGCCCCTTGCGCAGAGGTGCCATACCAATAAAGCAGCCGTAAACAGCACGGGTTAGCGCTACATAGATCAAACGTAAGTCTTCCGCTAAGCGTTCTTTGTCGGCTTGCGCTAACGCGCCATCACTGGCTGTGATATCAAGCACAGTGGTGTCTGTAGCGTGGTCGTAATATTTACCTTCGCTCGCTTCACGGTAGCTTGCTACAAACGGCAAGAACACTAAGTCATATTCCAAGCCTTTGGACTTATGGATAGTAACGATTTGCACCAAGTTTCTTTCTGACTCTAGACGTTGAATGTCATCTTCACTGCCACCCAAACCATTCTGCGCATCGATGATCGCTTCCGCGAGCCAGCGCAACAGTCCATAGTCACTGTCTAGCTCCTGTCTCGCTTGCTGGAGCAATTCTCCGATGTGCATTAAATCCGTCAGTGCACGCTCCCCGTTCTCTTCTTCCAACAATCGCTCAGCTAGGTGGCGCTTACTCATCACCGCGCGTAACATCGGTAGCACACCGCGCTGTAGCCACAGCTTTCGGTACTCACGAAATTCATTAACCGCATTTTCCCAAACAACCTCATCATTGTTCAGTTGGTCTAGTGATGCCGCATCAAGGGCAAACAACTCAGAAGCCAGGCAAGCACGAAGAGCTCGGTCATTTTCAGGAGTTAGTACCGCTTGCAACAAACGTTGAAGATCTTGAGCAACAAGACTGACAAAAACACTGTCTCGGTTAGAGAGGTAAACACTGGCGATGCCTTGCTCTGCAAGAGCCGTCTTAATCAAACGCCCTTCACTACCGGTTCGCACCAATACAGCTATATCACCCGCTTGAATCGATTTTTGGCTTTTGCCGTTATCAAGAAACGCTTGCTGTTCTTGAGAAGCAGTCAATATTGTTTGAATTTGACTCGCCGTCGCTTCTGCCATCGCTGCGTGATACTCCCCTTTAGGCAAAGGCTTGTCTTCCGCCTCTTGCAGCCAAAATGTCACCGCAGGTTGAACCTCATCACCAAGTGTCCATTGACGCAAATCGGCATTTGGACTCGAAGCGACAGGGAGAAACGGAATATCTTCGTCATAGATAAACGGACTATCAGAGTTGCTAAACACCTGATTTACCGCACTCACCATGTCTGCACTTGAACGCCAGTTAGTGCCAAGAGTGTAGTGGGCACTTACTTGGTTACGCGCTTTGATATAAGTAAAAATATCTGCACCACGGAAGCCGTAAATCGCCTGCTTTGGGTCACCGATCATAAACAAACCACATTGTGGGCTATCCAGATAAATACGGCTGAAGATGCTGTATTGCAGAGGGTCGGTATCTTGGAATTCATCGATCATCGCGACCGGATAAAGAGCGCGAATTCGTTCGATTAACAGTGATTGCTCATCGACATCAATCGATGCTGAGAGCTGGGTAAGCAGATCATCAAACGAGAGCCACTGCTTCTGCTCTTTGGCAGCGGCAAGCATGGTTCGACAATGGGTAATCGCATGCGCCAGTAGCGGCGCTTTCATATCCGCAGGCTGTGCTAAGAAGGTATCGATCGCCTCAAAAACCTCATGACAAGGAGCCGTGCCTTTCGGTGTTTTTTCATTCAGCGTCGATTGAGCAAACTTCTCGAGTTTATCTGGGTAATGATAATCGTGTGTCTCACTTTGCGCCCAAGTCGTTACCGCCTCTAACCAAGTCGGCAATGACTTTTTGGTGTAGCTGCGTTTGTTAACATCTGAGCCCGATATAATGGGCAGAAAGTCCTCTTGCGATGCCAGCCATTGTGCTTTGAGCGCTCTGATTTTGTCGAGATTGCCGTTGTGAAGAGATTGCAGATCACCAGACATCGCCTCTACCGTTAGCTTTAACGGCGCGCCTGTCAGGTAGCGATTCACATCCGCTAACAGAGCAGAAGGTGAACCCCAGATGTTACGTACTTCGCCAGCCAACTGCAGCGGTAATGGGTAGAACTGTTTACGCCAGTAATCTGCCACCACTTGTGCTTTTAGATGACTTTCGTCGGTCACAAATTCATTGTCAAAGCGACTGCCTGACTCAAACGCATTTTGCGTTAGCATGCGTTGGCAGAAGCCGTGAATGGTGTATACCGCCGCTTCGTCCATCTGCCTTTCAGCATTAAGAAGGATTTTGGCAGCCCCCGCATGATCGTCAATGTCTTCAAGTAGAGGAGCAATCACAGGATCGCCACTCTGACCACGCGAGAAAGCAATGCGCGCATCGTGAATACGAGCTCGAATACGATCTCTAAGTTCCGCGGTTGCCGCTTCAGTAAAGGTCACCACCAAAATCTGATCGACCGTTAGTGGTTGCTGGTGTCGACTCGGCTCTTCACCGTTTACGCCAACCTTTGATGTACCGTGACCAAGCAAAAGTCGCAGATACAAGCCAGCTATCGTGAAGGTTTTACCCGTACCCGCAGAGGCTTCAATCAATCGCGCCCCATGCAGAGGAAACGTCATGGTATTAAGCGCTTGTGGCGTGATAGCGAGATCACGATTTGTGGTAGTCATACCGAGCTGCCTTCTTCTTAATTATTCTGTTACAAATGTGACCTAGTATCAAAAACGTCATTCAAATCTGGTCTAGTACCAATATCTTATTAGGGAGTGCGATCTCTCTCACGGATCAATTTGGTGCACGTCGTTACTATGCGCCCACGAGTTCAGGCAAGCGATTACTTTTTCGCCACCAAAGAACCAAAAGAATAATGGTCCCTCTGACCTGTGGCCGTACAGCGAACGCCCTACACTAATAATGATTTACTGGCGGCCACTTTAATTCCTGTGCTTTTCATTCCCTGCCTTCTCAGCACTTCTCTTATCCGGTCTATACTCATTCTAAAATCGTAATAAGCTTCCCATATACATCGGCCTAATTGGCATGGGTTGAGCGATCTTGACGATCGCCCTAGGTTACTCCTGATCATTGGGATCAATCGCTGCAAGACGAGCTGCTTGCATCACTAGCGTAGAGTACAGCCTTGCTTCCGCCGCCAATGTGTCATCCCACTTTGGCCAAATACGTGAGATGTAGCTGTCGCGTCCTTCACCGGTAAACGCGTAACTATCATTAAAGGTATCCGCCATCTTCTTCAGAGACTTCTCTTCATCATCAACCCATTTGCCTCGACTGAATCCTGCCTCAACTCCCGCTAAGGCCGTTTTAGGAAAGTATGGAAGCGGTTGAGTCATACCTTGATAGAACAGACGAACGAGCTCGCCTAAAGTCTGCTTTGCAGTTTGAACATCACTCAGAGGGCTAAGCGTAAGATGCACCACGCCCTCCTTCTTGTCGTAACCGATAATATGCGTCGTTTGTGGATTGCCCATCACATTGCAACACAGGTGATCAATCCAAGCGGCCAGATAGTCTTGCGCGCGAATTTTACCACTGCGATAACGCACTAGACCCGATTGATAGTTGTGCGTTAGCCAACCTATCAACTTGACCGGTTTTCCTTCGCCGAGGCTATCTATCGTAATATTGACCTCTAAATCTTCTTTAGGCGCACCTGTAACGAATTGGATCTCTTTGGCTAGCTCCTCGGCTTGCACACGATTGGTCTCAAACTCAATGTCACCAAATGCCCCAACCGGCAAACGACCTTGAGCTTTCTGCTTAGCGACAAAATGACGGATAGCTTCATCCGGCGATTGAGGGTTATCAATCAATACTTGTAAGAGTGCATCTTTGAGTTGATAGCTCTCTAGACCATTCAACACAAACGGCTCATCGTCTTCCATCACTGGTAACGGCGGCTCAAACACCACCTTTAAACGGCGATTAAAGAAGTATTGAACAGGTAGACGCCAAAAACGCTGTAACTCGACCAGATCAAGCTCGAGTGGATAAGTGGCTCCGGAAAGGTAATCTTCTAACGCACGGTTGAATTCACCACTGCGCTCACCAGCTCGATTTGCCGCAGGCAGCCACTCTTTAGCGTAGCTAAGCTGCGTATTGTCTTGATCCGACATGAAAGCACTCGGACTGAATGGCGTCATGGTGTGTTCAAACATCTGAGCTCCGCTTAGCTTACGCCCGGATTCATCGCTTCCCAGAGCCTCGTCACCCTGTAGGCAGTAGTTCTGTTCGCAGTATTCGATCAGCTCAGACACTAACACTGACGGGACGCGCTCAGTATTGTCTTGAATAGAGCGACCAACATAACTGATGTACAGACTCTCTTGCGCCGATAACATCGCCTCTAAGAACAGGTAACGGTCATCATCACGACGAGAACGGTCACCTGGACGAGTGCGGCCATTCATTAAGTCAAAGCCTTCTGGTGGCATAGAACGCGGATAAACACCATCATTCATTCCCAGCAGACATACCGTTTTGAAAGGAATCGAACGCATCGGCATCAGAGTACAGAAGTTCACTTGTCCTGCTAAAAAGCGTTGGCTGATGCGTGCCCCAGAGAGTTTATTGTTCAGGTACTGATAAACGATGCTTGGTGATAAATCTTGCTCAAACAAAGCATCATCAAGCTGTTCGTTAAGTTGCCCTAAAGCATCACGAATCGACTTTAATACCACTTCGCCCTCAAGCTCGACGCTGAAGAAGTCATCGATCAAGTTAAGCAGAGTCTCACGCCAACGTTCAATCGGTTGTGACTGATTGAGGCGCTGTCGATAATGGGTAATGCGATCAATAAAGTGCGCGAGCTTACCCGCAAGCTCTGCGCTCATGCCTTGCACTTCATCGTATGCAGCAATCGATGAGTCAGCGGTTTCAAATAATCCTGCAGATTCAGACATCGCATAGCCAAGCAGCATCCGCTGAACTCCGAACAGCCAAGTGTTTTGTTGAGTCTCGGGTAGGTCAAATTCTGTTGCGGTACTGCCATCAACACCCCAGCGAATACCCGTCTCTTCAACCCACTGTTTAGCTTGTTCGAATTGGTATTCATCGATATCAAAGCGCGCCATCATCGCCGGGATTTCAAGTAACTCAAGCAACTCTGAAGCAAGACAACGACTCTTAGGCAGCGCCACCAGCTGCATGAATGCGGTTAAGATTGGGCTTTCTTGATCGGCCGTTCTATCCGAGATGGAGTAAGGGATGTAACGCTCACCCGGAGCATTACCAAACACCGCTTGAATCGCAGGGCTGTAGGCATTGATGTCCGCTACCATTACGATAATGTCGCGTGGTTTCAGGCTTGGATCGGCATCGAACATCGCCAGCAACTGGTCGTGCAGCACTTCCACTTCACGCATTGGGCTATGACAAGCGTGAACCGTTAACGAGCGGTCACCAAGTACAACACTCTGCTTGTGTTCACTCGAATCGAGGATGTGATCATCTTGATGCTCTTCTAGCTCCAAAATATCGGCTTGAAGCTGATGCAGCAGGCTATCGCGCTCAACATCAATGAAAAATTCATGCTCTTCACACTCAGACTGGGACAATAAAAACAGATTGTCACGACCAAGTTTACCCATCGATGCCAGTAAACTATTGCCCACGGCTTGGCTAGTGTGCAGTTCATCTTCTACATTAGCTTCCAAGCCATCTTTTAATGGTGAAACCTCTCCTTCTAGCTGAGGCGAGCCCTCGACCAAAGCAAACTGCTTACGACGCTGCGCTTCCACTCTTGCCAGATACTTTCTGTCACGAATATCGCCCCAGTAGTGCTGACATGGGTTAGTAAACATCAAGTGGACATCAATGTGTTCACCCATAGCTTTGAGGGCATCCATATAGCGCGGTGGTAGTGATGAGATACCAAACACAAACAATCGCTTAGGAAGATGGGAAAGCTGATCTTTCTGCTGTGCGAGCGCTTCAATAAAGTCATGGTACAAGTTACCACGGTGATACTTTGATTGGCCTTGGGATAGTGTTTGCTCGTACAGAGCTTTCCACAATATCGGCTGCCACGGATGTTCTTGCTGACCATCTGCGTCTTGCAACTCAGCCACAGGCTCACCCGCTTCCCAAGCCGCCATCCACTCAGGTCGGTACACCAAATAACCATCAAAAATATCGGCAATTTTCTCAGCCAATTGGTACAGCTTGGAGCTATCGGTGTCGTTTTCCAAATAACGCTGCAGCGGCAAGAAATCAGGATGGTCGAGCTTAGCGGGCAGAATACTCATCAGCTTCCAAGTCATCGCCTCTTTGTTAAAAGCACTGCGCTTGGGAACATCAGGGAGAACTTGGGTAAACATCTCCCAGATGAAGGTTGCTGGAAGAGGAAAATCTATGTTTGCGGCAACACCAAACTCTTTCGCCAGCTCCATTTTAAGCCACTGAGACATACCCGGACTTTGTACTAAGATCTGCTCTTTGTCGAATGGATTAGCCAGAGGATCACTTTTGATTAAGTGAACGAGAAGAATTTTTAAAGTATCAACTTTATTGGAATGGTAAACAGTAAACAAAGTGCACTCACACTAATCTTGCCACAATATACTGCCAGATTAGCATAAGTGCTGAGTTTGGATGAGCAATATAAGCTTATGAAATACCAAAAGCTTAAGGTCTGTTTATCTTTTGAACGACCACCAGTTATAAACGACCTTTTGCAACACTCATTAAACGGTGTGGTTTGTAATTCATGTAGTAACGTGCGGCTACATAACCTACGACGAGCGTCGCGACCATTAGCTCTAAGTAAGCCAAATTGAACACTTGGTTGATGTACTCACCTTCAACACCTACATCCTGCATCCAAGCCGCTACCTTAAACAATGCTGTCGCACCAATGACCATAGGGAAAGTGAACGCCGCATAGCCTGGGCTGAATGGTAAACGAAGCAATTTAAAAAACGCTACATAGATGATGAATGTCATTAAAATTGCAATTCCGAATAGCAGACCAATCACTACTGGTGATGGGTTTGCAGATACGGTGAGATAACCAGCCAAAGACAGACTTGCCGGCGCAGCTAGGATAGCGATTGTTGGTTTCGCCGCGTCTGGGATCTCGTGACGGAACATCAAACGATACACCATCATTGGTAGCATCACTGCGTAAACACCGAGACCGAAGAACAAGACTGCATTCGCCACTGGCTCAAGTACAGGGTTACCCGAGAAAGAAACATCCGCAACCACAATGCCAATAGGCGGAACAAACCAGCTTGGTACCATATGGTGAATCTCAAACTCTTTAGCGCGGTGGTACAAGAAGCTCACCAAGAAAATCACATGCAACCCTACAGAGAGAATCCACACCAGTTCTCTTAAAAAAACAGAGATCGGATCTAATGATGCCGATACCACCATACAACCCATCGCAAAAGTCGGGACAACACTGCCCACAACAGGGTGTGCAAGATCTTCACGCAGCAAGTGACCGTGAATCAAAAATTTCACTGCCAATATTGCTAGAAGTACGCCCGCGATCCCAGCGCTCACCCACTGCACTAACCCAGGAGTTTGCAATAAGCCTTGAGATACGAGTACCCCATCCCAACACCAACCAAGGCTGGCAATAGCAAGTGCCAGTCCCGCCATAGGAGTCGGTGCGCCGGTTAATCTGTATTTTAGTCGTTGAATCATGTCAGCCTCTCTTCATCCCATTCACTTATCTGTGAACTCATCAGCTTGTTGAGGCCATAATACGCTTGCGGTTTGTTAAGTTATATCCAATTATATATAACACTTGTTCAGGTTTTCTAAACATTAAACCACTCAATCACAGGCTGATAAAATTTCGATGGCTAATATATCAATTAAACAGCTCAAAGTATTTGTCACCATCACCCAACATTCGACGATGACTGCCGCTGCCGAGGCACTCTTTTTATCAAAAGCGGCTGTCAGTATGGCTTTAGGTGAAATGGAGAAACAGCTTGGGCACTCTCTGTTTGATCGCGTCAACAACCGACTGATCATCAATCAAGAGGGACAAAAATTACTGCCTCTTGCTGATGAGATACTACATCGAGCGGCCAGCATTGATGAATTATTCAGTGACGACCAACCATTAAGTGGTTTATTAAAGGTTGGCGCCAGTGACACCATAGGCAATCAAGTTGCACCGTTTATCCTCTCAGAGTTTCGTCAGCAAACTCAACATCAAGAGCAGAGCCTGTTTATTTCCAACAGTGCTTTGATTTGCCAAAAGCTGGTCGACTACGAACTCGATATCGCGCTGATTGAGGGTAAAACTTTGCACCCCGAACTGCTCACGAGCCAATTTAGTAGCGACGAAATGTGCATTGTTGCTAACCCCGATCACCCGTTGGCAGACTTGGATACCGTGCCACTGCGCGAACTTGAGAGCAGTCACTGGATACTCCGTGAATCTGGCTCCGGTACTCGAGAGTTCTTTTTACGAACAGTAGCACCACGTCTTGAGCACTGGTATGAATCATTCGAACTCAATACCACCGAGGCGATCATCAATTCGGTATCAGCCGCACTAGGCTTGGCTTGCCTCTCCAAGCTCGCAGCAGAGCCCGCTATCAAAGATGGTCGAGTGAAAACGCTGAATGTACCACTGGATATGAAGCGTCGATTTTGGATGCTGGTCCACAAAGACAAATATCAGAGTCCACTTCTCAAATCCTTCATGAGTTATTGTGAAGAGTGGGCGACACATCAAGATTGATACTTCTATCAAGGTTGGCAACTGGACTTTTAGTCACTAAAACTGTATAAAAAGCCAGTAAAATTTATCAAACTTAGAGGATTAACCATGGCTGTTATCGTCAAGTACGTGGTGGAACGCAACGGAGAAGAGAAAATGACTTTTACCTCTAAAGCCGAAGCTGACGCATACGACAAAATGCTGGATATGGCTGATGAGCTTTTTGAACTGTTAGGCAAAAGCGAATTAGTAGAAGACGAAGGCAAGCAAGAAGAGCTTGCAATGTACCTTGCGAAGAACAAAGAAGAAGTTCTTTACGCACTTGGTGCTAAGCGTAAACCAGCACCTAAGAAAGCTAAAAAGCTTGAAGCGGTTGAAGACGCGGAAGAAGACGCAGCATAACTCGCTGATACCTCTGCTAAAAACGTCAATGACAACTCTGAACAGAGTATGCAGTTGGCGTTTTTTTATACCTATCGAAATATAATGAACCGAGTTTATAGTTAAAATTGCTCTAAACATTCTCTTGCAAGAAAGTGTGATTGAGATCTAATCTATACACCATCAGGTGATGGGGTTCCACCTAAGCTTTCTAGCTTCAACCGCCCGTTCATATCGAACCGTGCTAATGACTCCTACAGAATCGAAAACAGGTAATCCTGTTGGTAGTATCGTTATACCCACCATTTTACGAGCTTAGTTTGCTCTTTTTCCTTGGTGTCACGATACGCAAGATCTGTAGTGAAATTAGCCACACCTCTTCCAACATGTCCTGTTTTCTCAACGTTCGAGGTCTTCACCGGCCCTATAAGTGAGAAAACACTATGCAATACTCATCTGAAATCCAAAACATGTGCCCGATTCAACGCGGCGACCTTCATGCATCTGCACCCATTCCAGTTGAAGGTGCGATGGTAAGCCCGAAAGACGTGATTGCTATCTCTGGTTTAAGCCATGGCGTGGGTGCTTGTGCTCCACAACAAGGCGCGGCAAAACTGACTCTTAACGTCAAAAACGGCATCATCGAAGAAGCATTAATTGAAACTATTGGTTGTTCAGGCATGACTCAATCGGCAGCTATGGCAGCAGAGATCCTATCTGGAAAAACCATTCTCGAAGCACTCAATGCCGACCTTGTGTGCGATGCAATTAACGTCGCAATGCGCGAGATCTTTCTGCAGTTTGTCTATGGTCGAACTCAATCGGCATTCTCTGAAGGCGGCCTCGAAATTGGCGCTGCGCTGGAAGATTTAGGACAAACACAACGCAGCCAAGTCGGCACCAGTTACTCGACAACCGCCAAAGGGGTGCGATACATGGAGCTCGCAGAAGGCTACGTGACTCAGCTTGCGTTGGATGAACACAGCGAAGTGATCGGTTATCAATACCTGAACCTTGGCAAAATGATGAAAGCCATGAATCAAGGTACGCCGGCTGCTGAAGCCGCTGAGCTGGCTACTGGCACCTACGGCCGCTTCGATGAAGCCGTAAAAACCATCAATCCACGCCAACACTAATCGCCAAAGAGGAACCTGACTATGAACACACTAAATAACCCATCAGTAACTCGCGTATTGGCTGAAATGAACTTGGAGTCTCTCGACCAAGCTTATCAATACTGTTTGGAGCATGATGTTGACCCGAAAGCACTCGTGATGGACACCCAGCCTATCGCTTTCGACAGTGCAACAGAAGCCTATACACTAGGTACGGCATTGGCACTTTATCGCCAAGCTGAGACCGCAGAACAAGCAGCAAACATTATTGGTGAAGCGCTCCAAGCCTATACCAAGGCAGGTAGCGTTGCAGAGCAGCGTCAAGTCGGTATTGGCCACGGAGCACTAGCGGCGCGTTTGCTGAATGAAGAGAGTGGCTGCTTCGCCTTTTTGGCTGGTCATGAATCTTTTGCTGCCGCAGAAGGTGCAATAAAAATCGCACTCAACGTCAACAAATCTCGTACCAAACCACTCAAAGTGATTCTAAATGGTTTGGGCAAAGATGCTGCTTACCTTATCTCTCGTATCAATGGCTTTACCTACGTGCGCACCCAGTTTGACTACCAAACCGGAGAGCTAATTGAAACCGAGCGCCGCCGTTTCTCACACGGCCCTCGCGGAGAAATCTTATGCTACGGCGCCGATGATGTTCGTGAAGGGGTTGCTATCATGCATCGTGAACAAGTGGATGTAAGTATCACAGGTAACTCAACCAACCCAACGCGCTTCCAACACCCAGTTGCAGGAATCTATAAAGCGGAACGCACTCGCCAAGGTTTACCTTACTTCTCAGTCGCTTCAGGTGGTGGTACAGGTCGAACTTTACACCCAGATAACGTGGCAGCAGGCCCTGCATCTTATGGCATGACAGACACCATGGGCAGAATGCACGCAGACGCTCAGTTTGCTGGTAGCTCTTCTGTTCCTGCCCATGTGGCTATGATGGGTTTCATTGGCATGGGTAACAACCCTATGGTAGGAGCTACGGTGGCGCTAGCCGTCGCAGTAAGCCAAGCCGCTTAGCCTCTACAACGAATATAAAAAAACAACAATAACGTGAAACAGATAGCCAGCGAACATGCTGGCTATTTTTTGTTCTCAACATGGTCTACTATCTATTCTCAGATGAGTAACACAAGTTAACTCCATCTTTATTAAGGGAATAATATGAAAGAGCTGATCATCCACACCATTACTGTCTTCATGGGCTTTTTTGCCATCATGAACCCAATTGCCAATACGCCAATCTTCTTGGGGCTCACCGGAGACAATGATCGTGAGACAGTAAAATCCATCGCATTTCGCTCCGTGTTCATCGCCTTTATCATCGTCAGTACCTTTGCGATTTCTGGCAAGCTAATCTTCGATCTTTTTGGTATCACGCTATACGCACTGAGAATCACTGGTGGGATATTGGTGTTTTTGATTGGCTTTCACATGTTGCAGGGCGATTCCACACACAGCAAAGCCAAAGAAAAAGTTCACTCTGACGCCCAGCAAGATGCAGCTCTGAGTATCGCAGTCTCCCCTCTAGCCATGCCGATCCTCGCAGGACCTGGTACGATAGCGACCGCGATGAACTTCGCCAGCACCGAAGGGATTTATGAAACCATCATAACCATTGTTGCTTTCGGCCTACTCTGTACACTCACCTATATTCTGTTTGTGTTTGGCGAACGCTTCGTTAAAGCCGTCGGCCCAAGTGCACTGAATGTGATAACCCGAATGATGGGTCTAATCTTGGCAGTTATTGGTATGCAAATGCTAATTGAAGGCATCGAGCAAGCCTATAAAGCGCTGTTTGTATAACGGCTAGGCGTCTCGAAGCTGGTCGGTTGGCGCAAAAAGAGAGCAAATTTCACTTTATCTGGTTGCAGAAAAATATCTCTCAAAAGACAAGCAATATCATTTTACAGACTTTCTCCCCATGCGCCCTTTCATAACGAGGGCGCTCTCTTTATGATGAACGCAATTAAATTAACTTTTGCTACCCAAGCTGCTCACCACACGAACAGTAAATGGAGAGATAGCAAAACCAAGACTCAACACATGGAGATTCAACATGGCTTACTTTTCACTAGCCTTTGGTACGGCAACCAAAAACCGCGACAATAAAATCATTGAAGCGTTCTTCCCTAACCCACTTCTAAACCCAAGCGATGCTCTTGTAGCCGCTGTTGCTGAAGTTGCAGGTTACACTGAAGGCAACCAAGCTATCGAAATCTCTGCTGCACAAAGCGCAGAACTGGCGAAAGCATTCGCAGCAAACGACGATGCAGCAAACGCATCTTTTGCAGAAAAAGCAGCATCATCTGAGCAACCACTTGTTCTTGTTGTTCTTGCTACAGACGAGAAGCCAGCTTCAGTTGCTGAAGGCTTCCTTAAGCTACAACTTATCTCTAACCGCCTAGTGCAACCACACGGCACGGTACTAGATGGCATCTTTGGTCTACTGCACAACATCGCGTGGACAAATGAAGGCCCAATCGATCTTCCTGAGCTAGCAGATCGCCAAATCGAAGCTCGCCTAGCAGGTCGTGCTCTGTCTGTAGATTGCGTAGACAAGTTCCCGAAAATGGTTGATTACGTAGTACCAGCAGGCGTTCGTATCGCTGATACGTCTCGCGTTCGTCTAGGTGCACACGTAGGTGAAGGCACTACAGTTATGCACGAAGGCTTCATCAACTTCAACGCAGGTACAACTGGCGTGAGCATGGTTGAAGGTCGTATCTCTGCAGGCGTTGTTGTTGGTAACGGTTCTGACATCGGTGGCGGCGCTTCTATCATGGGTACGCTATCTGGTGGCGGTACGGTTGTCGTTTCTATCGGTGAAAACTCACTGCTAGGCGCAAATGCTGGTCTTGGTTTCCCTCTAGGCGACCGTTGTACTGTAGAGTCAGGTCTGTACGTAACTGCAGGCTCTAAAGTACGCATGCTTGACTCTTCTGGCCAAGAAGTTGAAGTAGTTA
Organism: Vibrio sp. D420a; assembly: GCF_030248625.1. Lineage (NCBI taxonomy): Bacteria > Pseudomonadati > Pseudomonadota > Gammaproteobacteria > Vibrionales > Vibrionaceae > Vibrio > Vibrio sp. D420a. The sequence continues at coordinate 21,500 of NZ_JAHGAN010000034.1, forward strand.
AAGCTCGCGACCTAGCTGGCGTTTCTGACCTACTATTCCGTCGCAACTCAGTGACTGGTCAAATTGAATGTCTTGCTAACAAATCAGCAGTTGAACTAAACAGCGAGCTGCACAGCAACAACTAATCTAGATGCTAGATGCTAG
>NZ_JAHGAN010000035.1:0-74348 GCF_030248625.1 Vibrio sp. D420a
AATCTCGAATCTCGAACTACTCGTCTTCTTCCGCCATAAACGCTTCTAGCAGGTCATTGAGGAACAACTTACCTTTTTCGGTGATTTGCCAATGCGTCTCTGTCTCTTGCAAGTAGCCTAAGTCATTAGCCCAGTCGATGGTCTCTTGAACCGCCTCAAAGCCCAGCCCTGTCGTATCCAAGAAATCTTGTTTTGGGCATGCTTCCATTAATCGAAAACGGTTCATGAAGAATTCAAATGGCCTATCTTCATTAGCAACCTCAAACTCATCCGAAAGATAAGGCTTAGCAAGGTTCTGATACGCAGCGAGATAGCCTCTAGGGTGTTTAACCTTAGTGGTGCGTACGATTCTACCATCGCTAAAACTCAGCTTACCGTGAGAGCCACAACCGATGCCGAGGTAGTCACCAAAGCGCCAGTAGTTAAGGTTGTGCTGACATTGATAGCCCGGCTTGCTGTAGCCTGAGATCTCGTATTGCACATAACCCGCTTCGGCGAGTTTCTTATGCCCTAGCTCGAAAATATCCCATAGGTCATCATCGTCCGGCAGCGTAGGTGGTTTGTAGTAGAACATGGTATTAGGCTCAATAGTGAGCTGATACCAAGATAGATGCGGCGGATCGAGTTCGATCGCCTTATCAAGATCCGCCAGAGCTTGTTCAATGCTTTGATCCGGTAAGCCATGCATAAGATCGAGATTAAAGCTGTTTAGGTCGATCTTATGTGCAAGATGGGCCGCATTGACCGCTTCATCTTGGCCATGGATTCGTCCCAATCGCTCTAGTTTCTCTTGTTCAAAGCTTTGAACGCCAACTGAGATACGTGTGACTCCAGCCTCTCGATAACCCGCAAAGCGTTCCGCCTCAATGGTGCCTGGGTTTGCCTCCATGGTGATCTCGATATCAGCCTTAAATGGGATACGTTGCTCAATCCCTTTAAGCATTCGCTCGATACCTTGAGGAGAGAATAAGCTCGGTGTTCCACCGCCGATAAAGATCGAGTGTAGAGGTCTCGGTGACTGGTTGAGGTGATATCTTTCAATATCGGTGTCAAGATCCTCAAGCAGGGCATCGATATACTCGTTCTCCGGTATGTCGGCTTTTAGCGCATGCGAATTAAAGTCGCAGTATGGGCACTTCTGCACACACCATGGGATGTGAACATACAGACTCAGAGCTGGTGGAATCAATGTCGCTTGACTCATTACTGAGCTTGCTCTTTTAGCGTTTTGAACAGTGTAGCTAATGCTTTACCACGGTGAGATAGCTGCTTTTTACGTGTTGGTTCAAGCTCTGCTGAGGCACAGTTATCTTCAGGTACGAAGAAGATAGGGTCGTAACCGAAGCCATTGTCACCATGTGCTTCAGTTAAGATGCGACCTTCCCATTTGCCATGACAAACGATAGGTGTTGGATCGTTTTCGTGACGCATCAATACTAAAACACAGTGGAAGCGGGCGGTACGCTCGGCTTCTGGCACACCTTCCATCGCTTTTAGAAGCTTCTCTAAGTTCTCTTGATCTGATGCATCTTCGCCAGCGTAGCGCGCTGAGTATATGCCCGGTGCGCCTTTTAGGTAGTCAACCTCTAGACCTGAGTCATCCGCAATGGCTGCAAGCCCTGTTTCTTTGGCTGCATGACGCGCTTTAATGATCGCATTTTCGATGAAGGTAGTTCCGGTTTCTGCAACCTCAGATACGTTGAATTCACTTTGTGCTAAAACTTCAAAGCCGAAGTCAGACAGAAGATCTGCCATTTCGCGAACTTTGCCTTGATTGCCTGTAGCTAGAACGATCTTATTCATTGGGGTAACTCTAAATTTAAATAGTGGAAGTGAAGAGATTACTCTTCAACATAAAATTTTTGGGTAAAACGAAGCGGGCCAGCGCCTTTTAAGCCAGAGTTAACATCGATATCAAAGGTGATGTTCTCTTCGTGTGTGATTGGAAACTCTGCGAGATAGTAAATCGCATCGCCTTCTTTGATTTCACGAAACTCCAAAGTTCGAGTGTTGCCGACTAGGTTTCTTGCAGTTCCAGAGATTTTAGCAGTCGTAGCAGGTTTGCCTAGCGCAGAAGTATCCAGAATGCTGATGTTTAAGATAGCTGAGTAGCCGTTTCGTTTTAACTGATACTGCTTAGCTACCTGAGCGGTTAGGAATGTTGAGTTGAAAGCAGAGTAATGCACCTCAACGTCTTTGATGTTTTTAAATTGTCCCGCCCAAGTTGGCAGTGCAATCAAGCTTGTAAGTAGTGCTGTAATCCATAAACGCATAGTGACTCCAATAAATAGCAAAAAGCCATCACAAGATGGCTTCAATTTCGTTCGGTATTTGGTTAGGGGAACATATTCGAACTTGTTTATGTCTACCTAACTCGCCCTTTTCGATCTTAACCAGCCCTTTAGCGACTTTAAATTGCTTCGACAGATACTTGGTTAGATGGGCATTGGCTTTGCCATCAACAGGCGGTGCTGTGATGGCGATTTTTAACTCTTCACCATGCAAGCCGATAATTTTGTCTCGGCTTGCTTTGGGTTGGATGTAGAGCCGTAGAAGAATGTCATCTTCCTCTCTCCAAACGGCCACTGACATTATAGTTGGAACCAAATAGGGCCAACTAGATCACCCATCAAGAAGTTAGCAAACTGCAGAACAATAAACAGTACTAACACGCTAAGGTCGAAACCACCCATATCAGGAAGAATTCGGCGGATCGGGATTAGCATTGGCTCTGTTAGTTGATGGAATACATACTCAATTGGGCTACGACCTTGGCTAACCCAGCTTAGGATTGCACGGATCAATAGTACCCAGAACAGTAGACCACCTGCAGCTTTCAGTAGTGAAAGAGCCCCAAATATTAGGAAGCTGATATCAAATACGGCAGCGCCACCTGAGATGATCAGGTTAAGAGCAACAAACTTCAGTACGCACAATGCATAGGCAAACAATACTGTCGCCATATCAATGCTACCGATCGATGGAATGACACGACGTAGTGGCGCTACAACCGGTTGAGTAGCTTTTACGATGAATTGTGAGAATGGGTTGTAGAAGTCAGCACGTGATGCTTGCAACCAAATACGTAAGATCACCACCATGATATAGAGATCAAAAAGGGTCGAGATCAAAAAGCTCATCGAGTTCATATAGGTTCCTTTTTCGGAGTAATTCATAGCGATCCAGTGATCGCTATGCTGTTCTTAAAATAGTTTTTCCATCTCTTCAGCTCTTGCTACCGCGGCTTGCATCGCTTTGGCGACAATCTCTGATAGGTGATTCTCATTAAAGGTGCGCAGAGCTTCAGCTGTTGTGCCGCCCTTAGATGTCACTTGTTCACGCAATGTAGAAAGCTCAGTGTCAGGGTTTGCGACAACCATTTCTGCTGCACCGAGTGCTGATTGCTGAACTAATTGGCGTGCGGTTTCAGGCGTAAAACCCTGTTTAATGGCTTCCGCTTGCATCGCTTCCATAAATAGGAAGAAGTAAGCTGGAGCACTACCTGCAGCGGCAATGATGTTGTTAATCCCAGACTCTTTCTCAACCCAAGTGACTTTGCCAACGGCTTGCATCAGCTGTGCTGCAAAGGTTTTATCGCCTTCTGTCGCTTTGGCATTGGCAAACAAACCACTCATGCCTTTACCAACTAACGATGGCGTGTTTGGCATCACTCGAACAAGGCTCAGTGAAGAGTCTAACATTTCATCAAATCGAGCCGCGTTGATACCTGCTGCAATTGAGATCACGAGTTTGTTGCCAAAATCGACCTGCTGCAGTGGCTTGCACACCTCTTCCATCATTTGTGGTTTTACAGAGAGTACCACTACGTCAGCCTGCGTGGCTGCGTCGATATTGTTACTGGTTGTATTAATACCGTAATCTTTTTCAAGCGGTATTCTGCGCGTTTCTGATGGCGCTGTCGCGGTAATTTTATCAGCAGGGTAACCACTCGCGACTAAACCCGCCACGATAGAACGTACCATGTTGCCTGCGCCGATAAAGGCGATGTTCTTATGTTCCATATATACAATCCTGAGCTTCATCGCCAGTTGAAGGCTGATGAGATAATACGATTAAAACTATTTTGCGTAATTGCGCGCACCAAATATCGCGGTACCGATACGTACCATGGTACTTCCTGCTTCAACGGCCGCTTCCATGTCTCCGCTCATCCCCATAGATAGTGTATCTATGTTGTCGTATTTTGAACTGAGCTTTTGCTGCAGACTTGAGAGCTGATTAAATGCAGCAAGTTGCGATTCATAATCTGACACGTTAGCAGGAATTGACATCAATCCTCTTAAAGTGAGGTTGGGAAGTGATGAAATCAACTCCGCCAATGCAAAAACTGATTCTTCATCGGTTCCTGATTTAGAGTCTTCACCACTGGTATTAACTTGAATAAGGACTTGAAGTGGTTCTTGGCCTGCAGGACGCTGATCGTTTAAGCGTTGGGCAATTTTATCGCGCTCAACCGAGTGTACCCACTGGAAGTTTTCTGCAATCGGTCGCGTTTTATTGGATTGAATTGGTCCAATAAAATGCCACTCTAAATTAAGGTTAGAATGTTGTTCTGAAAAGTGTTTTACTTTATCAACACCTTCTTGAACGTAGTTTTCACCAAAGGCAACCTGTCCTCCGAGTGCCGCTTCAAGGATCGCGTCATTCGGTTTTGTTTTACTAACGGCTAAAAGTTGCACCGACTCTGGCGTTCGGCCACATTTTTTCTCTGCAGTTCTAATCTGCGAGGTGATTTGCTCGATATTTTGTTGAATACTACTCATAGCTGACTTTACTTAAGGGAAAATAAATGGATATCACTGAGTTACTGGATTTTAGTGTAAAGCATAACGCGTCAGATCTACATCTTTCTGCGGGTGTATCTCCAATGGTACGTATAGATGGTGAAGTTAGGAAGCTTGGAATACCGGCTTTGAGCCATGCTGATGTTCATCGTTTGGTTTTTGAGATCATGAACGATTCACAGCGCAGTGAGTTTGAAGAGAAGCTGGAAGTGGACTTTTCATTTGAGTTGCCGAATGTTGGCCGTTTCCGTGTGAATGCCTTTAACCAGTCGCGTGGTTGCTCTGCGGTGTTTCGAACCATCCCTGTTGAAATCCCAACGCTCGATCAGTTAGGTGCTCCTGATATCTTTGAAAAGATAGCTAACTTTGAGAAAGGTTTGGTTTTGGTCACTGGCCCAACAGGCTCTGGTAAGTCGACCACACTGGCGGCGATGGTCGATTATGTAAACCGTAATCACAACAAGCACATCCTTACCATTGAAGATCCTATCGAGTTTGTTCATACCAACAATAAGTGCCTAGTGAACCAGCGTGAGGTTCATCGTGATACTCACAGCTTTAAAGCGGCACTGCGCAGTGCACTGCGTGAAGACCCAGACGTTATCTTAGTGGGTGAGCTACGTGACCAAGAGACAATCAGCCTAGCCCTAACAGCGGCTGAAACCGGTCACCTGGTGTTTGGTACACTGCATACTAGCTCTGCGGCTAAAACCATTGACCGTATTATTGATGTCTTCCCTGGTAGCGATAAAGACATGGTTCGCTCAATGCTATCGGAATCCTTGCGATCGGTGATTGCTCAGAAGCTACTGAAACGAGTCGGCGGAGGACGTGTCGCTTGTCATGAGATTATGATGGCAACGCCTGCTATTCGTAACTTGATTCGTGAGGACAAGGTCGCTCAGATGTATTCAATCATTCAAACAGGTGCCGCGCATGGTATGCAGACCATGGAGCAAAATGCCAAACAGTTGATTGCTCAAGGCGTGGTTGACTCAGATGAAGTCCAAAAGAAAATTGAAATAGAAACAGCACTGTTTTAATCAAAGGAATTGGCAATGGAATTAAATCAGATCCTTGAGGGGATGCTGTTGCAAAAGGCGTCCGATCTTTATATCACGGTTGATGCGCCAGTGTTGTTTCGCGTCGATGGAGAGCTGCGCCCACAAGGTGAAGCTCTCAATGCTGCTCAAGTGGCGCAGCTGTTAGACGCAATGATGGAGCAAGAGCGACGTGATGAGTATCGCCAAACGCGTGAGGCGAACTTTGCCATTGTTCGAGACGGTGGGCGCTTTCGTGTCAGTGCTTTCTTTCAGCGAGAACTGCCAGGTGCTGTGATTCGTCGTATTGAAACCAACATCCCAACCTTTGAGCAATTAAAGCTCCCTGATGTTCTACAGGACCTTTCAATCGCTAAACGCGGCCTTGTGCTGGTGGTTGGTGCAACAGGTTCTGGTAAGTCGACGTCAATGGCGGCAATGACGGGTTATCGTAACAACAATCGTTCAGGTCATATTCTTACGGTAGAAGATCCGATTGAGTTTGTGCATGAGCACAAGAAGTGCATTGTCACCCAGCGTGAGGTGGGCTTAGATACAGAGAGCTACGAAGTTGCGCTCAAGAACTCGTTACGTCAAGCTCCCGATATGATCTTGATTGGTGAGATTCGAAGCCGTGAAACCATGGAATACGCAATGACCTTTGCTGAGACTGGGCACTTATGTATGGCCACTCTGCATGCGAATAATGCTAACCAAGCTTTAGAACGTATTCTTCATTTGGTGCCGAAAGAGCAGAAAGAGCAGTTCTTGTTTGATTTGTCGATGAACCTGCGAGGAGTTGTTGCACAGCAGCTCATACGAGACAAAAATGGCAATGGTCGTCACGGTGTGTTTGAGATCTTACTCAACAGCCCACGTGTGTCAGATCTTATTCGTCGTGGTGATTTGCATGAGCTCAAAGCAACCATGGCAAAGTCGAAAGAGATTGGTATGCAGACTTTCGATCAAGCGTTGTATGACTTAGTTGTTGCAGGGAAAATCAGTGAAGAGGATGCATTCCACAGTGCTGATTCGGCTAACGACCTGCGATTGATGTTGAAAACACAGCGCGGTGACGATGATTACGGCAGTGGCTCTCTGGCTGGCGTTAAGATAGATATGGGATAAATAACAAAAGCCCTGAACGTGTTCAGGGCTTTGAAATCTTTGAGTTTGAGAAAGCTTAATTATGTGAAAAACTGCGGTTGTCAGAGGAATAACCTCTCTCTTTCTCAAGTTTTATTTTTTCAGGGTATTGGTTACCGCTGTAGCCTGCCGAGCTGGTTAATGAGCTGCAAGCAGAAATGGTTAGAGCGGCAAAGATAACTAGAAAAATTTTCATGTGAACTCCCACTTTTACTATGAATAGCACCAGTACTACGTCATGAATTAAGAGCGAGATCACAAAAAGGTCGAATTATTGACCACTTAATTTTTGCTAAGAATATTGTGCTTCAAACCAGCTTTCTAGAATTACTACAGCAGATTGGTTGTCAACATTGCCTTTACTCAAGGCTTTGTAGCCACCCATGTCAAACAGTTCAGAACGTGCCTCAGCTGTAGACAGTCTCTCATCATGTAGTTCAACATCGACACCAAAACGTCCCTTTAGGCGGTTAGCAAATTTCTTTGCTCGCGGGGTAATGGTCTCTAGCTCTTTGCCATGAAGGTCTGTTGGATACCCAACCACAATGAGGTCGGGTTGCCACTCTTTAATCTGTTTTTCAATATCGTCCCAATTTGGGATGCCATCTTTCGCTTTAAAGGCTTTTAGTGGACTAGCTGTACCTGTGATTTCTTGACCAATAGCGCTACCGATACTTTTTGTACCGTAATCGAATGCCATAATTGTACGTGACATAGTGTTTCCAAATTGATGAGATGGATAAAGGTTATGCGTGCCCAGATTCTGCCGACAGTTGTGCCGCGTTGATTCCGAGCATCTGAACTGCGACCTTCCAACGTTCTGCGATAGGGGTGTCAAATATGACCTTAGGGTCGGCCTCAACAGTCAGCCAAGAGTTCTCAGTCAGTTCTGTCTCTAGCTGTCCTGGCTCCCAACCTGCGTAGCCTAAAGCCACAAGATAGTGTTGAGGTTCATCCTCAGTGCCGAGAACAGTCAGAATGTCACGTGATGTCGTGACAGAGAGCTGATCCGTCATGCTGATGCTGGATTGATAGTTGCCGTTGGGCTTGTGCAGGATAAAGCCTCTGTCTTCAGCAACAGGGCCGCCACTTAAGACGGGTTTGTCTAAACTGGCTTGATTCAACTTAGGCTGAGTCGCGTCGATTTCAACTTGCTTGAGCATATTGCCTACAGTGACGTTAATGGGAGCGTTAATCATCAGCCCCATTGCTCCTTCGTCATTGTGTTCGCAAAGGTAGATCACTGAGTTTTGGAAGTAAGGATCTTTCATTCCAGGCATTGCGACCAGAAAATGGTTAGTGAGATTCATAGTACCTCCTGCTCTAAAGGGAAAAGGAGCGGCTTGGTCGCCGCTCTCATGCTAACTCAGTCAGCTAATATTATTGTCTAATTATTAGCTTAGGTTATTTTGCGCTAATGCGGCGTTCAATCGCATCCATTAGCTTACCAGTAATCGAGATATCGAAGGCACCTTCAATTTCACGAATACAAGTTGGGCTGGTTACGTTGATCTCTGTTAGCTTATCACCAATCACATCAAGGCCAACAAAAATCAGTCCTTTCTCTTTCAGAGTTGGAGCGACTGCTTTAGCAATTGCCCAGTCAGTCTCGCTAAGAGGACGTGCTTCACCTGTACCACCTGCGGCTAGGTTACCACGAGTTTCGCCTTTCGCAGGGATACGCGCTAAGCAGTAAGGCATTGGCTCGCCATCCACTACAAGAATACGCTTATCACCATTGCTGATGTCTGGAACGAAAGTCTGAGCCATCGCGTAGTTTTGGCCGTGGTTAGTCAGTGTCTCAATGATTACAGATACGTTTGGATCGCCTTCTTTAACTCGGAAGATAGACGCACCACCCATGCCATCAAGAGGCTTAAGAATCACATCACCATGCTTCTCACGGAACTCTTTAATCTTTTCCGCTTTACGCGTAACGATAGTGGTTGGCGTTAACTCTGGGAACCATGCAGTGAACAGTTTTTCATTACAATCACGAAGGCTTTGCGGTTTGTTGACGATGAGCGCGCCGTTCTCTTCTGCACGCTCAAGGATGTAAGTCGCATAGATGTACTCAGTATCAAACGGAGGATCTTTACGCATTAAAACGGCATCTAACTCCGACAGAGCGATAGTTTGCTCTGACTTGAATTCATACCAGCCGTTTGGATCTTCTTTCAGTTCAACAACCTTAGTGTCGGCAATTGCAACACCTTGATCGAGGTGAAGATCATTCATCTCCATGTAATGGATTTCGTAGCCGCGGCGTTGCGCTTCAAGCATCATGGCAAAGCTAGAGTCTTTTTTGATGTTGATGGACGAAATAGGGTCCATCACGATACCGATTTTGATCATTATTTTTCTCCGTTTAACCAAGATCGCCGAAACGAACTTGTAAAGCTGTAATTGCAGTTAGAGCCGCAGTCTCAGTGCGTAGAACACGTGGACCAAGTAGCGTCTCTTCAAATTTGTATTGTTCTGTCATGCTGATCTCTTCAGCTGACAAGCCACCTTCAGGGCCAATCAATAGACGAACCTTGCTGATAGGCTCTGGTAGAGTATTGATTGAGTATTTAGCTCTAGGGTGTAGGTTTAGCTTTAGTGCTTCGCTTGGTTCACTACACCACTCTTCGAGCTGCATGATAGGGCGAATCACAGGTACGGTGTTACGACCGCACTGTTCACAGGCAGCAATAGCGATCTTCTGCCATTGCGCTAGCTTTTTCTCGAAGCGTTTCGCATCAAGCTTCACGCCACAGCGCTCAGAGATGAGTGGGGTAATGGTGTTTACGCCAAGCTCTACCGATTTTTGGATAGTGAATTCCATCTTATCGCCGCGAGAGATAACCTGGCCAAGGTGCAGATCGAGTGGTGACTCGCTGCTGCGCTCAATACGCTCTATTACGTTAACCGTCACATTCTTCTTCGACACTTCGGTGATCTCAGCCGGAAACTCAGCTCCGCTACCATCAAAAAGCAGGACTTCTTGGCCCTCTTTCATGCGCAATACGCGTCCAACATGCCCCGCAGCATCCTCGCCAAGCGCGAGAGAACCTAATTGTTGAATGGGTTCAGGGTGGTGAATTCGAGGGATTCTCATGTTGGTTGACCTGTAAATTGTTTATCTGGGGTTTAGTGTCTCAGCCTAACATGGATGCGCACTGAAGAAAAAACAAGGGCAGTACCAGAGTTTCAAAGTAATTTGAAACTCTGGTATCCACGACAGAGATTAAAGGAGGCTAGATGAGTTACTTACAGCTCTCATAAACGAATGGGTTATGGTTACCTTGAATGCGGAAAATACGTTCATCACGAGTACACTCCCATTCATCGACAGGGAACTGCTTATTCCATGCCATCATTAGGTTGGTTTGTTGTTTCGATAGCTTGAAGCCATATTCTTTGCTCATGTACAGGTAGGTACGCGCAATTGAACCTTTGGCGCGATCGGGTGGCATAACCTTGCGCTGTTTGAAGTTAACCTGCATCTCACATTGGCCGTAGCTAACGCCATCAACACCGTTCCATTGGCTGAAGTTGTAGTTAGAGCGATCACCATTCACTTCACCGATCGCGGGAGTTAGGTTGTGGAGGTCTGCTTCCATTGATTTGAAGACCTTGTCATTGCGGGTGCAGTTCTTACGACCGCCATTCTGCCAACATTGGCGCTGGTGGCCGAATTGCCATGCAGGCACCACATGCTCCCACTCAATACGAGAAGCTCGCTTCTGCTGTTTCCTGACTTCATAGCCGCAACCTTCAAGGTCAGGGATCCCTTTCTTTTTATCCTTCCAAGTAATGTCGCAACCACAATAGAAGGAGGTCGGGTGGTCAAGGTAGATCTTTACGGCTTCCCGTTTTGCTTTGGAAAAAGAGCTTGGCGGCGCGGCGAAAACGCTTTGGGTTACCAGTAGGCCAAATAGTATTGAAAAGCAAAAAGACACCAGTAGGCCAAATGCTTTTGAAGGTGATTTTTTCATGCGAAAAGACTGATAAAAGTATGATAATTATCAGTCTAGCACTCAAATGACACTTTACTCTATTACATTTTATGGCTGGCTTTATTGTGCCTAGCTGAGCTGTTTACCGGTGAAAGTGAGAAGCTGCTTGCACTGCTGACAGCGGTAGCTGGCTTGATTGCGCTGCACTTTATTATGGCGGCGGATGGTCAGTGGGTAGAGGGTGCATCCGCAGTTGTATTCGAATGTCTTTCCTTGTACTGATTCTACCGAAAAGCTATGCGTGGTCTTTGCTGGTACCTTGAACACCTGCTCCATCACATACTGCCACTCTTTACCATGAGGCTTAACGCGACCAAAGACTTGATGAGTAATAAGGTGTGCTATCTCATGAGGGATCACTTCCTCAATAAAGGCATCTTGATTTTCATTGAACAGCACCGAATTTAAACGTATTTCATTAAGTTGAAGATAAGCTTTTCCCGCAGCTTTCCCTCGTACTTGATAAGTCAGCTTTGGAATTGGAAATTTGCGAGAGAAGTGCGAGTTTGCAATGTGGATACACTCAGCCAATTTCTTGTTGGCACGATGGTGTAATGGGCTGTAAGACGACAAAAGTGAGACTCCAAACAAAAGGCCTTAGCTTGATGCTAAGGCCTTATCCTATCATTGCCCTCGATGGAGGTCAGGTATTACATGTGGTGCTTTTTCTTGATGGTCTCATGGTAGGCATGCCACGTACCATAGCCGAGTAGTGGCATGGTCACGATCATACCGACACCGTAAGTAGCAAAACCAATTAAGATACCGCCACAAATGATGGCAGCCCATACAACCATGGCTGGTAGGTTAGATTTCACCGCGTTGAAGCTAGTGAATATTGCACTCATTACGTCAACTCGGCGCTCCATCATTAGCGGAATCGAGAAGGCTGAGATACTGAAAATGAGGCTAGCAATGACAAAGCCGACGACAGAGCCTGTTATCAAGAATGGGGCAAACTCAGCAAGTGGCGCACCTTGTACTGATGGGTACAGAGCATGTAACAGGGCTGCGATTCTCATCCAGAAAATCATCGCTACCATTAGCACAATGGCAAATGCCCATTGGTGAGTTGAGTTGCGAGTGATTGCCTTCATTGAGTGGAATAGGCTGGCATTGTGGCCTTTCTCTCTCTCCCAGCTAGCATCATATAAGCCGAGCGCTAAAAACGGCCCAATCAGCATGTAGACAATCAGGCTCGGCATAACCACTAGGTGTGTGCCTTGCCACTGAACAAGCTGAACAATCGCCACGGCGGCTGCCATGAAACATAAACCATAGAATGCACTGATCATCGGCATTCGCACTAAGTCGTGAAGCGCGAGTGAAAGCCAATGAAAGGGCGCAGAAATACTGACTTGGTTACACGGAATAGTGCGAGCGTATTCACTGTCACTCACCCTATTTTTGTCTTTTTTAAAATCGGATGGATTTGCAGTACGAGGCATAACTTCCCCTTAGTTAAAATAACGTCCTAGATTCAACCTCGTATGTCTTCACAGCGGCTGGCAGCGAGTCATCTTGGCTGAGCTGTTATTGAAATATCATGTCCTAGAGAGTTGTCTCGTGTTTTCTAACGGGGTGTAACCTAACCAGTTGTTGCACCAAATGTGAGCTTGATCGCCTAGGAGTACTTTAACTATTGTCACTACTGTCAAAAAACACAAATTATCCGGGGTGTTTTTGAGTGGGGTATAAGAAGAGAAGTGGACGAAATGTGGTGGGGTATTTGAGGTAACTATATAAAAATAAAGCCCTTACTAACGAGTAAGGGCTTTTGGAAATTTTTTGCGTGGCGTTGAATTATTTTAGGCCAGCGAAGTCAGCTAGGATTGCTGCTTTGTCTGTTGCTTCCCATGGGAACTCTTCGCGACCGAAGTGGCCGTAAGCTGCCGTCTTCTTGTAGATTGGCTGAAGAAGGTTCAGCATCTCTTGAAGGCCGTATGGGCGTAGGTCGAAGTTTTGACGAACTGCTTCAATGATGATGTCATGAGGTACTTTCTCAGTACCGAAAGTTTCAACCATGATAGATGTTGGATCAGCAACACCGATAGCGTAAGAAAGTTGGATTTCACAACGGTCTGCCATGCCAGCTGCAACGATGTTTTTAGCAACGTAACGAGCTGCGTAAGCTGCAGAACGGTCAACCTTTGATGGATCTTTACCAGAGAATGCACCACCACCGTGACGAGCTGCGCCGCCGTAGGTATCAACAATGATTTTACGACCAGTTAGACCACAGTCACCCATTGGGCCACCGATTACGAAACGGCCAGTTGGGTTGATGAAGAAGTTAGTGTCTTTGTTGATCCACTCAGAAGGTAGTACTGGCTTGATGATCTCTTCCATTACTGCTTCACGTAGATCAGGAGTTGTTACTGAATCACAGTGCTGCGTTGAAAGAACAACAGCGTCGATACCAACGATCTTGCCTTGGTCGTACTGGAAAGTAACTTGTGATTTCGCATCTGGACGAAGGAAATCTAGCTTGCCGCTTTTACGTACTTCAGCTTGTTTCTCAACAAGACGGTGAGAGTAAGTAATTGGTGCTGGCATTAGGATTTCAGTTTCGTTTGTTGCGTAACCAAACATGATGCCTTGGTCACCAGCACCTTGCTCTTTAGGGTCAGCTTTATCAACACCTTGGTTGATGTCTGGAGACTGCTTACCAATTGTGTTTAGTACAGCACAAGAGTCAGCATCAAAGCCCATGTCAGAGTGAACGTAACCAATTTCACGAACGGTTTCACGAGTGATCTCTTCGATATCAACCCACGCAGACGTTGTTACTTCACCGCCAACCATAACCATGCCCGTTTTCACGTATGTCTCACAAGCAACACGTGCTTTTGGATCCTGTTCTAAGATGGCATCAAGAACAGCATCAGAGATTTGGTCTGCAATTTTATCTGGATGGCCTTCTGAAACAGATTCAGAAGTGAAAAGGTGCTTAGCCATGAGAGCTCCACTTTTAGTATTAGGTGCAAAGTTTCTATCTGCGTCGCATAGGGTTGCGCCGAGATTAAATTCAATAATTTCTGTAGGTGTTTCTACATCTAGACGTCTATTCTAAATTCCAACGGTCGAATTACAAGCTCTTTTTTATGATATGTCATAACCAAACGATTGCTTTCTCACTTGTGCTAGTCCGTTAAAAACTAGGGAAATGTTGTAAAAGTGCGAAAACTGACCTTGAAAACCTCAGCAAAACGTTTGCAGTCGCCATAGGCGTTTGAGAGAATAACCGCGCTAATAACTAGCAATTATTTCTCATTTTTCAAATCGCTTATGCACTCAGGAGCAGACATGCCTTCTCGTAAAGATCTCGCAAATGCAATCCGCGCACTTAGTATGGACGGTGTTCAACAAGCTAATTCAGGCCACCCAGGCGCACCTATGGGTATGGCTGACATCGCTGAAGTTCTTTGGCGTGGTCACTTGAACCACAACCCAGCAAATCCAGAGTGGGCAGACCGCGACCGTTTTGTATTGTCAAACGGCCACGGCTCAATGCTAATTTACTCTCTGCTTCACCTAAGCGGTTATGAGCTATCTATCGAAGATCTTAAGAACTTCCGTCAACTGCACTCTAAGACACCAGGTCACCCAGAGTATGGCTACGCACCAGGTATCGAAACGACAACAGGTCCTCTAGGTCAAGGCATCACTAACGCAGTTGGTATGGCGATGGCTGAGAAAGCACTTGCTGCTCAGTTCAACAAAGAAGGCCACGACATCGTTGACCACTTCACTTATGCATTCATGGGTGATGGCTGTCTGATGGAAGGTATCTCTCACGAAGCATGTTCTCTAGCAGGTACGCTAGGTCTTGGTAAGCTTATCGCTTTCTGGGATGACAACGGCATCTCTATCGATGGTGAAGTTGAAGGTTGGTTCTCTGACGACACGCCTAAGCGTTTTGAAGCATACGGCTGGCACGTAATCCCAGCAGTAGACGGTCACGATATCGAAGCGATCAATGCTGCAATCGAGGCGGCTAAAGCAGACCCTCGCCCTACGCTTATCTGTACTAAAACGATCATCGGTTTTGGTTCACCAAACAAATCAGGCTCTCACGACTGTCACGGCGCACCACTAGGTCACGACGAAATCGCAGCAACTAAAGAAGCACTAGGCTGGGCTCACGGTCCATTTGAAGTTCCTGCAGACATCTACGCTGAGTGGGATGCAAAAGAAGCTGGTGCTGAGAAAGAAGCGGCTTGGAACGCGAAATTTGACGCGTACGCAGCGGCTTACCCAGCAGAAGCAGCAGAACTTAAGCGTCGTCTGAATGGCGAACTACCAGCTGAGTGGGAAGAGAAGGCAAACCAAATCATTGCCGATCTTCAAGCTAACCCTGCGGACATCGCATCACGTAAAGCATCTCAAAACGCACTAGAAGCGTTTGGTCAAATGCTTCCAGAATTTATGGGCGGTTCTGCTGACCTAGCACCTTCGAACCTAACTATGTGGTCTGGTTCTAAGTCTCTAGAAGCAAATGACTTCTCTGGTAACTACATCCACTATGGTGTACGTGAATTCGGTATGACGGCTATCATGAACGGTATCGCACTACACGGTGGTTTCGTACCATACGGCGCAACATTCCTGATGTTCATGGAATACGCTCGTAACGCAATGCGTATGGCTGCTCTGATGAAAGTTCAGAACATCCAAGTTTACACGCACGATTCTATCGGTCTTGGCGAAGATGGCCCAACTCACCAACCTGTTGAGCAAATGGCATCACTACGTCTAACACCGAATATGAGCACATGGCGTCCATGTGACCAGGTTGAGTCTGCAGTGGCTTGGAAACTGGCTATCGAGCGTAAAGACGCACCGACGTCTCTGATCTTCTCTCGTCAAAACCTTGCACAGCAACCTCGTGATGCAGAGCAAGTAGCGAACATCGCGAAAGGTGCTTACATCCTGAAAGACTGTGAAGGTAAGCCAGAGCTTATCCTTATCGCAACGGGTTCTGAGGTTGAGCTAGCAGTAGAAGCTGCCGCACAACTAACGGCTGAAGGTAAAAAAGTACGCGTTGTTTCAATGCCATCTACTGATGCATTCGACAAGCAAGACGCAGCGTACCGCGAAGAAGTTCTACCATCAGACGTAACAGCACGTATCGCTATCGAAGCGGGTATTGCTGACTTCTGGTACAAGTACGTTGGCTTCGACGGTCGCATCATCGGTATGACAACATTCGGTGAATCTGCACCAGCTGGCGAACTATTCAAGATGTTCGGCTTTACTACTGAAAACGTAGTAAGCACAGCTCAAGAGCTTCTAGCTTAATGTGAGTTATCCACGAAGGCCTTAGTGCTGAAGTGAAAATAGAAAACCGAGCTTTGATAGCTCGGTTTTTTTATTGATTGCAACGAAAGCAGGTTACTCGAACTCACTTCCCCAGTTATCCAGCTCTTTAGTCCCACATACTTTGCATGTCACGTAGCGATTCATGTTGTAGTAGTGACCACCATTGATAATAGCGTGGGCAAACAATTTTACTTTGCCGAACCATGTTTTATCTTGGTCATAGCTGCTGGGTTGGCGAACAAGTATTTCACTGTGAGGCGTCTCTTTGCTGCACTTTTTACAAAAATGAGTCGCTGGGTATCCAGACATAACATTTCCCTTTGGTTGAAAAACGAGAGGAAAAACAGCCGTAGAGTTTGATTAGCTCATCTTCATTATCAGTATATTGCCAGCCGATCATTGATGGCTGTTATGAATTATTTTTAGCGAGTTAGATCACTCAACTAATGCCTTTTAGGTAGGATTCGGTTATCATCTGTTGCACGAAATTTTGGTTAGATGTACGGAACTATGCTAAAAGTCGCAATCAACGGATTTGGAAGAATAGGGCGCAATGTTCTAAGAGCGCTTTATGAAAGTGGCAAAAGCCAACAAATCAAAGTCGTCGCTGTTAATGAGTTAGCACAACCTGATGCTATGGCTCATTTGCTTCAATACGACACCAGTCACGGCCGTTTCGGCAAAAAAATCTCTAACGATCAAGAGCATATTTATATTCATCATGAAAGTGGTGAAATCGATACTGTTCGTATTCTCCATTTAGCTGAAATTGACCTACTCCCTTGGCGCGATCTTGAAGTGGATATCGTGCTTGATTGTACCGGTGTGTATGGTTGCCGTGCCGATGGCCTCGCTCATATCGAAGCTGGCGCTAAAAAGGTGCTGTTCTCACACCCAGGTGCGAACGATCTCGACAACACCATTATTTATGGCGTTAATCACGACACCATCAAAGCCAGCGATCGCATTGTTTCCAATGGTTCATGTACCACCAACTGTATCGTACCTATCATCAAGGTTCTTGATGAGGCATTTGGTATCGATTCTGGCACTATCACCACGATTCACTCGTCGATGAATGACCAGCAAGTGATTGACGCCTACCACTCGGACTTGCGTCGTACCCGAGCCGCGAGCCAATCTATTATTCCGGTTGATACCAAACTTCATAAAGGTATTGAGCGAATCTTTCCGAAATTTTCTAACAAGTTTGAAGCGATTTCTGTGCGAGTACCAACGGTTAACGTTACAGCAATGGATTTAAGTGTCACAATTAATACGAATGTGAAAGTTAATGACGTAAATCAAACCATTGTTAACGCATCTCAGTGTACATTACACAACATCGTTGACTATACTGAAGCGCCGCTCGTATCCATCGACTTTAATCACGATCCCCATAGCGCGATTGTGGATGGTACTCAAACCAGAGTGAGCAACGGCCACTTAGTAAAAATGCTAGTGTGGTGTGATAACGAATGGGGCTTTGCAAACCGAATGCTGGATACGGTACTTGCAATGCAAGCTTCTGACGGCGAGAAGTAAGGCCCGGAAGAAAATATGCGGATTATTTATTTTTAAGCTTGAAATAAATGCCAAGTATCCACATATTATGACCAGTTGAAGAATTTATAGGCTTAGCAGGGTTGCTGAGTTTCCAAAACTTTATATTTATTTAAATTTGAGAGGACAAATCATGTCTGTGATCAAGATGACTGACCTGGAACTAGCAGGTAAACGCGTATTTATCCGTGCTGACCTAAACGTACCAGTAAAAGACGGTAAAGTAACTTCAGATGCTCGTATCCTTGCATCTCTACCAACTATCAAGCTTTGTCTAGAAGCTGGTGCAAAAGTAATGGTTACTTCACACCTTGGTCGCCCAACGGAAGGCGAGTACAACGAAGAGTTCTCTCTACAACCTGTAGTTAACTACCTAAACGACGCTCTAGAGTGTGACGTTAAACTAGCAAAAGATTACCTAAACGGCCTAGAGCTGAACGCTGGTGAGCTTGTAGTTCTAGAAAACGTTCGCTTCAACAAAGGCGAGAAGAAGAACGAAGAAGAGCTATCTAAAGCATACGCATCTCTATGTGACATCTTCGTAATGGATGCATTCGGTACGGCTCACCGTGCACAAGCATCTACTCACGGTGTTGGTACTCACGCTCCTGTAGCATGTGCTGGTCCTCTTCTTGCTGCTGAGCTAGAAGCACTAGGTAAAGCAATGGACAACCCAGAGCGTCCACTAGTTGCTATCGTTGGTGGTTCTAAAGTTTCTACTAAACTGACTGTTCTTGAGTCTCTATCTAAAGTTGCTGACCAACTTGTTGTTGGTGGTGGTATCGCGAACACGTTCATCGCTGCTGAAGGCCACAACGTAGGTAAGTCTCTATACGAAGCAGACCTAGTTGAAACAGCTCAAAAACTAATGAAAGAGTGTGCTATTCCAGTAGCAACTGACGTTGCATGTGCGAAAGCATTCGATGAGAACGCAGAAGCTGAAATCAAGCACGTTTCTGAAGTTGCAGACGACGACATGATCTTCGACCTAGGTCCAGAATCAACAGCGGCTCTAGCTGAAATCATCGGCAACGCTAAAACTATCCTTTGGAACGGCCCTGTAGGCGTATTCGAATTCAAGAACTTCGAAGCGGGTACAGCAGGTATCTCTAAAGCAATCGCTGAGTCTGCAGGTTTCTCTGTAGCAGGTGGTGGTGACACGCTAGCAGCTATCGACAAGTTCGGTATCAAAGCTGACGTTTCTTACATCTCTACTGGCGGCGGTGCTTTCCTTGAGTTCGTTGAAGGTAAAGTACTTCCAGCAGTTGCTATGCTAGAAGAGCGCGCTAAGGCGTAATGAATATGAAGGCGGGTGACTATACCCGCCTTTAACGTTTGCTGCATGTCACACTTTTTTGCTAGAATGGCATAAGTTGTGAGCAAACGTTTGCAAGTTTTTAAACTTAAGTTTTTTAATCTTAAAACGATAGAATAAATAGGACTATTTCCATGTCTAAGATCTTCGATTTTGTAAAACCTGGTGTAATTTCTGGCGATGACGTACAGAAAGTATTTGAAGTAGCAAAAGAAAACAACTTTGCTCTTCCAGCAGTAAACGTTGTTGGTACTGACTCTGTAAACGCAGTACTAGAAGCAGCTGCAAAAGTTAAGTCTCCAGTTGTTGTTCAGTTCTCTAACGGCGGTGCTGCTTTCTTCGCAGGTAAAGGCGTTAAACTTGAAGGTCAAGGCGCTCAAATCCTTGGTGCTGTAGCTGGTGCTAAATACGTACACGCTGTAGCTGAAGCTTACGGTGTTCCAGTTATCCTTCACACTGACCACGCTGCTAAGAAACTTCTTCCATGGATCGACGGTCTACTAGACGCTGGTGAAGAGTTCTTCGCTCAAACTGGTAAGCCTCTATTCTCTTCTCACATGCTAGACCTTTCTGAAGAGTCTCTAGAAGAGAACATCGAAACATGTGCTAAGTACCTAGAGCGCATGGCTAAAATGAACATGACAATCGAGATCGAACTTGGTTGTACTGGTGGTGAAGAAGACGGCGTTGATAACTCTGATATGGACGCATCTGAGCTTTACACTTCTCCAGAAGACGTTGCTTACGCATACGAGAAACTAAGCGCTGTTAGCCCACGTTTCACTATCGCTGCATCTTTCGGTAACGTACACGGTGTATACAAGCCAGGTAACGTTGTTCTAACTCCAACTATCCTACGTGACTCTCAAGCATACTGTGCAGAGAAGTTCGGTATCGCACCTAACGCTCTAAACTTCGTATTCCACGGTGGTTCTGGTTCTACTGAAGCAGAAATCCAAGAGTCTATCGGCTACGGTGTTATCAAAATGAACATCGATACTGATACACAGTGGGCTACATGGGATGGTATCCGTGCATACGAAGCGGAAAACCGTGACTACCTACAAGGTCAAATCGGTAACCCAACTGGCGAAGACGCGCCAAACAAGAAGTACTACGATCCACGTGTATGGCTACGTGCTGGTCAAGCTTCTATGGTTACTCGTCTTGAGAAAGCATTCGCTGACCTTAACGCTGTAGACGTACTATAATTCTTCTGAATTAAGTAACGCTAAAGTTTTGAAAACCCGCTCATTGAGCGGGTTTTTTTGTGCCTGATAAAAACTTGTATGAAATATGTGAAAACTCTAGCGTACGGTGAATAAATTTCGTAGTCTTTTAATTATCGGTATTTGTGTTTATGCGTAAGTTTCCTTTATTCAAGAGCTTACATAAATATGACTTTGCAATCTGTCAAAGATAGGATATCGTGCCGAAAAACAGGGGTAGAGCCCCTGTTTAGTAAAAAGGACTTAGCCAATATTTGTTTTTAAAGTGATGATTTCGTTATATAAAATGAAGTGATTTTCGCTTTAGTTACGGAGTTTGGTTTAAGGCAGTTTAGCTCATAGCATATTACATAGAGGATGCTCATTATGGCTGAAAGCTCTACCGAATTTGAGACCCCAATTGTGGATGGTCTTTCAAATGCAGAACAGTGGTTAACGAATAACTCAGATCTCTTTATTCAATACGGTGTAAACATCATTTCAGCACTGGTTATCCTATTTATCGGTAACATTATCGTTAAAGCGGTAGCGAATAGTGTCTCTAAAGTCCTTCAGAAGAAGAAGATGGACCGAGCTGTCGTTGAGTTTATTCACGGCTTAGTTCGTTACTTGTTGTTTGTTATTGTTCTGATTGCCGCTCTTGGTCGTTTAGGTGTTCAAACTGCGTCAGTGGTTGCTGTAATTGGTGCGGCTGGTCTAGCTGTTGGTCTTGCTCTGCAAGGCTCGCTATCTAACTTCGCTGCTGGTGTACTGATTGTTGCGTTCCGTCCATTCAAGTCTGGTGACTACGTTGAGATTGGTGGTGTCGCGGGTTCTGTAGATTCTATTCAGATTTTCCAAACGGTTCTAACAACGCCTGATAACAAGATGGTTGTAGTACCAAACGGCAGCGTTATCGGTAGCCCAATCACGAACTACTCTCGTCATGCGACACGTCGTATCGACCTGATGATTGGTGTTTCTTACGGTGCTGATCTACAAAAGACCAAAGAGCTTCTGACTAAGATCTGTGAATCAGATGAACGTGTGTTGAAAGAGCCAGGTGTTCAAGTGGGTGTTCATACTCTAGCGGATTCTTCAGTGAACTTCGTGGTTCGTCCATGGGTTAAAACAGAAGAGTACTGGGGAGTGTATTTCGACCTAATGCAAGCGATCAAAGAAGGCTTGGATAAAGAAGGTATCGAAATCCCATTCCCACAAATGGATGTTCACATGAACAAAGTAGAAGCTTAATCTTGAATTAGCTTCTACAGCGATAAGCTTTTGAAAGGAAAGGCGGATAACTTAGGTTATCCGCCTTTTTGTTTGATTGGCATTTTAACAATGATGTGATTACAAGTACTGTTCAATCAAGCCGTTAGCTAGCACTGTTGCAATCGTGAACATCATGGTTGCGACAGCGATATCAATGCCTTTTTTCACTCTTGGTTTTGACAGTGTTGGGCCTAGCTTAGCTGCGCCTAGTGAGAGCGAGTAGAACCACACAAATGACGCAAGGATTGTCCCCAAAGCGAAAGCAAGACGATCATTACCTTCAAATTGGCCGCCAATTGAGCCTAAGATAACTACAGTGTCTAGATACAAGTGAGGGTTTAGCACGGTCACTGCCAGCGCCCCTAGGATCACGGTACGCTTACCACGAGCTAATACCTCTCCCTTTGATTCCTTGTCTGAGGGTGCTTTAAAAGCACTGCGCAACGACAACAAACCATAGACAGTTAGGAAAGCGATACCACCCAGTGTTACCGAAGTCAGTAGGACTTCATTTTGCGACAAGATAGCACCACCACCAAAGATACCTAACGAGATAAATAGGGTATCGAGCAAGCTACAAATCGTTGCTGTAGTTAAATGGTGATTGCGCTTAATACCCTGATTCAAGACATAGGCATTCTGCGCACCAATAGGAATAATCATGCTCGCACCTAATCCAAACCCTTGTAATAAAACCCAAAAACTCATTTTAACCTCCACGTAATCTGTTGAACCCTTAGTTTTAGAGAGAAGATACGCTTAGATATTGAATAAGTATAATTAATGATTTTAATCTAATATTAGGAAAGCTTATGCTGGCTGAGTGCATCCACATTTAGGAGGAAAAACAGTGAGAGGAATGGATTATAAATGGTTAGAAGCTCTTGATTCTGTTGTGAATCAGCGAAGTTTTGAGCGAGCTGCAGAGCATCTCTATATCTCTCAGTCTGCGGTATCACAACGCATTAAGCAGCTCGAGAAATGGCTTGCACAACCGGTATTGATTCGTGAAACACCTGCGAGACCAACCCCTGCGGGCAAGAAATTATTAGGACTATACCGACGTGTGCGCCTGCTTGAACATGAGCTCGTCCCCGAGTTGATGAATGAAGAGAGCAGCCAAGCGCTGTCAGTTTCAATTGCGACCAATGCAGATAGTCTCGCGACTTGGTTATTGCCAGCACTGTCCGATGTAATGAAGACGAGACAAGTCGAGTTGAATATGGCTATCCATGGTGAAGCGAGGACCATCGCCAAACTCAAGAATGGGGAAGTCGCCGGCGCGATCAGTTTGGAGTCTCAAGCGATTCCAGGGTGTCGCGCAGATTATTTAGGTCGGATGGATTATGTCTGTGTCGCCAACCCTGAATTTTATCAGCGTTATTTCTCTGAAGGCGTTAACTACGCAACCCTCATGCGTGCACCAGCTGTCTCTTATGATCAGTATGATGATCTGCATAAGAAGTTTCTTCATGACCACTTTAATGTACCAAGAGATGCCGTGATTAATCATACGGTGGGTAGCTCAGAGGCATTTGTTCGTATTGCCATGTCTGGTGTCGCTTACTGTTTGATTCCGCGCTTACAGATCGTTGAGGAGTTAGAGTCGGGCTCGCTGATTGATATCACGCCGGGCTTCCTGCTCTCTTATCGAATCTATTGGCATCACTGGCAGCTGGAAAGTGGGGTACTCAAAGAGATTTCCCAGGCCATTCTTAACTACGCGCATCAACACCTTCCTCAGTAAGCTGACGGTTTTAGCAGCGTAAAAGTTATGTAAGAAGTTCAATATCCTCATTGGTATCACGATAAATTACTCTATGATGATAAGACATTTGCTTAGCATGGGTTTTCCTAATGAAATTAGTTCCAAATATGTTAGCGACATCTCTTACTCTGACCGCAGCTCTGAGTGTTATCAGTTTCCCTTCATGGGCTGAGGTGACCAGTTTTCCTCACCTTTCAACGACCGGTTACGGTGAAGTCGTTGCCAAGCCAGACATGGCTACTTTCTCTGTAAAGGTAGTTGAGTCAACCATGACAGCCGAGCAAGCAAAGGGCACGGTAGACAGAGTCGTTACCGCTTTTCTGAACAAGTTAGAAGAAGCTGGCATTGATAAAACCAGCATTCAAAGCTCTAACTTATATCTTGCACCTCAGTACCATTATCCAAAAGAGGGCAAACCAGAACTTGTGGGTTACCGAGCATCACGTAATGTCACAGTGCAGGTTGAAGATTTAGCAAACCTAAATCGCTACTTGGATATTGCGCTAAGCGAAGGAATCAATCAGGTGGATAACATCCAGCTGCAAGTTCGAGATCAGGCTAAGTATCAAGAGATGGCTCGTTTAGAAGCGATTAAAGATGCGCAGACTAAAGCTAAGTCTTTAGCGAATGGTTTTGATAAAGAGCTCGGTGATGTGTGGCGCATTGATTATAACGCACAGTACGCACAACCGGTTTTGATGCGCTCGATGGCTATGGATTCAAGAACAGAATCTAATTCATATCAAGATTCGACAATCACCATTCGTGATCGTGTTGATGTAATTTATCAGCTTGAAGAGTAATTGGATCATCATGATCTAATTGCCTACAGTAGGCCAAATACTAAAAAGGCTCTCGTAATGAGAGCCTTTTTTACATCAGCTAAACGGAGAGATTAGTGAAGTAGACGAGCACGGATCGTGCCTTCAATCTCTTTCAGTTTCAGCAGTGCTTCTTCAGAGCGATCCGCTTCAACATCAATGACTACGTAACCCATGTCAGCTGCCGTTTGTAGATACTGACCTGCAATGTTAATGCCTTCTTCAGCGAAGATGGTGTTGATTTGAGTCAGGATACCTGGACGGTTTTCGTGGATGTGCAGCAGGCGTGATGTACCTGTATGCAGCGGTAAAGATACCTCTGGGAAGTTAACACTTGATAGCGTTGAACCGTTGTCTGAATACTTAGCCAGTTTACCCGCTACTTCTACACCGATGTTCTCTTGCGCTTCCTGAGTAGAACCACCTACGTGCGGTGTTAGGATCACGTTATCGAACTGCATTAATGGTGACTCAAATGGGTCAGCATTAGTTTTAGGCTCTGTTGGGAATACATCAATCGCTGCACCACCTAAGTGACCCGAATCAAGTGCACCGCATAGTGCTGGGATATCTACAACCGTGCCACGTGCCGCATTGATAAAGATAGCGCCCGGCTTCATGCGGTCGAATTCTTCTTTACCCATCATGTTCTTGGTTTCGTTTGTTTCAGGAACATGCAGAGAAATCACATCACACTTATTCAAAAGCTCAGTCATAGTATGAACTTGCGTTGCGTTACCTAGCGACAGCTTGTTCTCGATGTCGTAGAAGTAAACGCGCATACCTAAGTTTTCAGCAATGATACCTAGCTGAGTACCGATGTGGCCGTAACCGATGATACCTAAGCGTTTACCACGCGCTTCGTAAGAGTTGTCTGCACTCTTTTTCCAAATACCACGGTGCGCAAGTGCGTTCTTCTCTGGAATACCACGTAGAAGTAGAAGTACCTGACCTAGCACCAGCTCAGCAACACTACGTGTGTTTGAGAAAGGTGCGTTAAACACAGGCACACCGCGCTTAGCCGCAGCATCTAGGTCAACTTGGTTAGTACCGATACAGAAACAGCCGATTGCAACCAGCTTCTCAGCTGCATCGATGACTTCTTGGGATAGATTTGTACGAGAACGGATACCAATAAAGTGCGCATCTTTAACTGCTTCTAGTAGCTCTTCTTCAGGTAGGGAGCCTTTATGATATTCAATATTGGTGTAACCGGCGGCTTGTAGTACTTCAACTGAAGAAGGGTGAAGTCCCTCTAACAGCAGAATTTTAATCTTATCTTTTTCCAGTGAAACTTTGGCCATTGTTCTCGTCCTTTAAAATGGAAAGGTTGGGCAAATGCGGCGCACGTGCTACAAAATGGCTTAAGGGGATAAAACTAACCATTTTGTTAGGAGACAAACGTTTTCCCTGTGCGTCTTCTGAACAATAAAGTAACAAAAAAAAAATGATTTGGGTAAGAAAATTACGGAATAAGCCATAATTTTACAGAAGCTAAGCAAAAAAAACGGTGCCCTTAGGCACCGTATGTAATGAAGTAACAGAAAGTAGCACTATTACTGGTTTGTTATTCTTCGATTTTTGCGCCTTCAGGGGTGCCTGTAATGACAACATCAGCACCACGGTGAGCAAATAGACCAACAGTTACAACACCAGCAATACCGTTGATGATGTCTTCCATCTGTTTTGGATTTTCAATCGCCATGCCATGCACGTCTAAGATCACGTTGCCGTTATCTGTGATACAGCCTTCACGGTAAACCGGGTCACCACCTAGTTTTACAAGCTCGCGCGCTACGTAAGAGCGAGCCATAGGGATAACTTCTACTGGCAGTGGGAACTTGCCTAGTACGTCAACGGCTTTAGTGCCATCAACAATACAAACAAATTTTTCAGAGATTGCAGCAACAATCTTTTCGCGAGTAAGAGCAGCGCCGCCGCCTTTAATCATGTCACGAGTTGGGTTGATTTCGTCCGCGCCATCAACGTAGATGTCGAGTTTCGCAACGTCGTTACACTCATACACTTTGATCTCTAGTTCTTCTAGACGTTGTGTAGATGCTACAGAGCTAGAAACGGCACCTTTGATCTTGTCTTTCATTGTGCCTAGTGCGTCGATGAAGTGATTTACTGTAGAGCCAGTACCAACACCCACAATGCTGCCTTCTTCAACATACTGAAGTGCTGCCCAACCAGCCGCTTTTTTCATTTCATCTTGAGTCATGCCAATCTCCTGAATAGGTCGTGCTTTTTTGAATAAATAGAGCGTACGTGTAAGTTAACGTTTGCGGGCGGATTATAGCGCTTTAGTCATCAATTTCCCATTGCCAAGTTTTACTCGGAGTCACGATTTTAGGTAACGGGATGTCCCAGTTTTCGGTAGGTAGCTGCTCAACGTGCTGACAATCATGAGCAAGCCCAATGGGTGTTGCTCCAACGCCAGTTTTGAACCAAGGTGCTAACGTGCGATCGTAGTAGCCGCCTCCCATACCTAAGCGGTGCCCATCGGAGTCAAAGCCAACCAGTGGTGTAAAGATAATATCGAGCTCACGCACAGGCTTAACCTGAGTTTGGTCGAGCTTGGGTTCTACAATGCCATATTTATTGTGCACCGTTGGTGTATCTGCCGCGTAGCGCAAGAATAGAAGATGTCCTTCCGAAAAAGGGTGCAGTACTGGCAGGTAGACATCTTTGTCTTGCGACCATAGCCATTCGATCAGCAGCTGTGTATCAAGCTCACCGTCGGTAGATATATAAAGGGCGATATGTTGCGCTTTATGGATGTCGTTTAAGGTTGAACAACGTTCAACGAGATCTAAGCCAGCTTGCTGCTGTTCAAGAGTAGAAAGTGCTTTACGTTTCTGTCGGATGAGAGTGCGAAACTCGTTACGAGTGAGCGTCTTCATAAGAAGGGATACCCCAAAGTGCCGTTGAGAATAGATGGCCCTTGAACCAGCGAGTTCAAGGCGGATCAGCAATGATTACCGTAGGCTTCTCGGTACGGGCCGAGCATGCTCAATAGTACTCAAGTACTAACCCTTAGGGATTGCTTATCGGCTCGGGGACGTGAATCCTCTGACAAACACTCCAGGGTAAATTTGTGTACGCTATTGCTGTCCGTGCTTAACCTTACTGAGTACATCTGAAAGCGATGCAGTGAGCTTTTCCATGCGCTCGGTCAGTGCGTTTTGTTCGTCGTTAGCTTCGAACTTCTTCGTTTGTAGCTCATAACAGATGTTAAGAGCAGCGATAGTTAGCAGCTTAACTTCATTGGTTACCTTAGTACGTTCAGCCATCTCTTTCAATCGATTATCAAGATCGGCCGCCGCTGCGATTAATGACTCTTCTTGCCCTGCAGGACAATTAACTCGAGTCAATTTACCTAATATTTCAACGTCTACCGCTTGATTACTCATGATGGATGAACTCTTTAACGCGCTATTCTAAGGCCGTTGCCCTTTGTCATTATGAGAAAGAAAAAGTGCCAGCACCGATGAGGAAGCTAACTCCTCTGAGGAGGAAACTATAGGTAAACCGCTATTAAGATTCAAGCTTTTCAGGGTGACTGTTTGTAAATGAGAGCTTGAGCACACAGTAATTCAGCAAATTGAACATTTGGTAGTCACTCTTGCTGCAATTGCTAAGGATCTTCGCTTACTAGAATTGGGGTGAAGTGGTACGATTAATAGATTGATATAAAGAACAACTGAGCGAGTTATCTGATGAGCGAAACTACTTTACCTGACTACCTAACGGTTGCAACTGAATTGCAATCAGCAAGCCTTGCTGTAACGCCTGCAGAAATGCATGGCCTATTAACAGGGATGCTGAGCGGTGGGTTAAGCCTTGCAGATAGAAGCTGGCAGCCATTGATCTTTGATTACACCAACGACGGAATGGGGTGGCCGGATCGTGCACTAACACTGGCAGAAGCAACGCTGAAAGTAACAACCAGTGAAATTACAGGCTCAGGCATGGAGCTTTCTATGTTACTTCCGGACGAAGACGCGAGTGCAAGCCTGTTTGATCTGGCGGATGGTGTATCAGACTGGATTAACCACTTTATCTCAGGTTTAGGCTTGGTTGGTGCGCAACTGAACAAAGCGTCAGATGAGACCAAAGAAGCATTGGCTGATCTGGAAGAGATGGCAAAGTTAGGCATCGATGAAGACGACGACCTAGACGAACAAGCACAGCTACTTGAACAGGTTATTGAACACGTTAAGGCATGTGCATTAACGATTCATGCTGAGTTCGGTGCTCGTCCATCAGAAGATAGTGCACCAACCATTCACTAATTGTTTCGAGTTTAGAGGTCACGATGGCTCAATTTGATGTGGTAATTGCTGGTGGAGCAATGGCAGGCGTAACACTTGCTTTAGCCCTCAACCAGTTAAGTCAACGCTCTTTATCGATAGCTGTGGTTGAACCGTATCAGGTTGACCATAGTGCTCACCCTGGGTTTGATTCTCGCTCTATCGCACTCTCTTACGGAACGGTGCAGATTTTAGAGTCTCTCCAATTGTGGTCATCGATCTTACCGGTAGCGACGGCGATCAAAGATATTCATGTCTCAGACCGCGGTCATGCAGGGATGACGGATATCTTTAGCGAACAGCTCGCAGTGGATGCCCTAGGCTACGTGGTAGAACTTGCTGATGTTGGGCGTATATACCAAGAGAAACTTGAGGTTGAAAGCAATATCACTCTGTTTTGTCCATCCTCGGTGAGTGAGATTACTCGCCATCTTGAGCATACGGATATTGAACTGAGTTGCGGCGAGACGATTTCTACGAAGTTGTTGGTGGCAGCTGATGGCGCCATCTCGACTTGCTGTGAGTGTTTAGGTATTACTCTGAACGAACACGACTTTGGTCAGGTTGCCGTTATCGCAAATATTGTCGCGAACGAACCGCATGCTGGACGTGCATTTGAGCGCTTTACTGAGCATGGCCCAGTCGCGTTATTACCGATGACTGATAACCGTTTGTCTTTAGTTTGGTGTCTGCCGCCAGAACAAGCTGAGAAGGTAATGGCGTTAGATGACATAGCCTTTCTTGAGCAATTGCAAGACGTCTTTGGTTGGCGCCTAGGCAAGTTGGAAAAGGTAGGACAGAGGGCGAGTTACCCGCTGATTTTGCGTCATCGACAACAGAACATCTCCCATCGATTCGCGATTGTTGGCAATGCCGCACAAACCCTACACCCAATTGCGGGACAAGGATTTAACCTCGGCATTCGCGATGTTGCATCGCTAGCGGAAGAGGTATGTGGGCAACTGGATGATGCAGGCCACTACTCAGGGTTAACACGCTTTAGAAAACGTCGAGAGTCGGATCGTGAAACCACGATTTCACTCACTTCAGGTCTGGTTCACCTGTTTTCAAATGACTGGCCAGCTACACGCTTAGGTCGTAATCTCGGATTGGCAGCAATGGATAACATCTCACCCCTTAAAGGCCCTTTATTGCGCCACACGCTAGGCTTGGTTGAGAGATAAGGTAGAAAATAATGATGCAAAGTGTTGATATCGCTATTGTTGGCGGTGGCATGGTTGGATTGGCATTAGCCGCAGCCCTTAAAGATAGTGATCTAAGAATCGCTGTGATTGAAGGCAAAGCGCCGAGCGAAGGATTGAATGAACTGCCGGATGTTCGTGTGTCGGCATTGAGCCGTTCAAGCGAAGTGATATTACGTAATCTAGGCGCATGGCGCGGTATTGAACAGCGACGTGCTGCACCTTATCAAGCGATGGAAGTGTGGGAGCAAGACAGCTTTGCACGCATCGAGTTTGATTCCACTCGTCTGGCGCAGCCAAATCTTGGTCATATTGTTGAGAACCGAGTGATTCAACTGGCACTGTTGGATCAAGTGAAAAAGCAGGACAATGTGAGCTTGTATATGCCAGCTACATGCCAATCTTTGGCTATTGGTGAAAGTGAAGCTTGGCTGACTCTAGATAATGGTCAGGCCTTGACGGCCAAGCTGGTTGTTGGTGCTGATGGCGCAAACTCATGGGTTCGCAGACAGCAAGATATCCCACTCACACATTGGGACTATGGGCACAGCGCGATAGTGGCAAACATTCGCACTGAATCTGCGCATGACAGTGTTGCGCGTCAGATCTTCACACCGCAAGGTCCATTGGCGTTTTTGCCAATGCAGTCGCCAAATATGAGCTCAATCGTATGGTCAACCGAGCCGAATCGTGCCGAGAAATTGGTATCGATGTCCGAACAAGAGTTCAACAAGCACCTAACGACAGAGTTTGATGCCAAGCTTGGCCTATGTAGCGTAGTTGGTGAACGCTTTGCCTTCCCACTTCGTATGCGTTATGCGCGTGACTTTGCCGTAGAGCGCGTGGCTTTGGTCGGTGATGCAGCCCACACCATTCATCCATTAGCAGGCCAAGGCGTGAATCTTGGTTTGCTTGATGCAGCGAGTCTAGCGCAAGAGTTGATCAAGCTGTGGGAAGCGGGTGAAGACATCGGAACCAAGCGTAATCTACGCAGCTACGAACGCTGGCGTAAAGCTGAAGCGGCGAAAATGATTGCTTCGATGCAGGGCTTTAAAGACCTGTTTGAAGGAGATAACCCAGCTAAGAAGTTGATTCGTGGTTTGGGGATGAAACTTGCTGGACAGCTGCCTGGGGCAAAAGACGAAATCATGAAACGTGCACTAGGTTTAACCGGTAATCTACCGGAGCTTGCTAAGCGACCAGTAAACACCAATTAATGATAAATGCTCAGGTTTCTAGAAACGCAAAAGGGTTGGCAGTGCCAACCCTTTTCTGTATTCAGTCGATAATTATGTTGATTAAGCGTAAGCGCACCTTAGCTTCATAATTTCATTATTTATCTCTTTGACGGTATCAAAATGGCGCTTTTCAGCCCTCTCTGGCAGAACCAGTTTACCGTTATCAAATTCAAATTTCCCAACGCCGTAAATGTAGATTCGTCCTTTAAAAAGTCGACTTACATGTTTAGCAATCATACCGGGTGTATAGCGCTTAAACAGTCTCATTTTTTCTTATCCTTATCTTTACCTAGCCAGCATATTATAGAAAATCTCCGGGGGAATAATTGTGATAAGCGTGGAGTAATATGCAGTAGAGTTGTCTCTTAGTAGATATTTGTGCTGCAGTAAGCAGATTTACTAGCAAATATCGTTTTTATCGTGAGCTTCTCCTCAAAAACAGTGGGTTTAGTGAACTGCCTGCTGACTTTCCTGTCTGGGCTTTAGGCAGCGCATTGTTAGCAAAGTTAAGAATAGGCGTAAATTCTTTATTTGTGTAATAAAAGTGTAAATTTTTTGCATAAAAAAAGCCCGTTCAAAAACGGGCGAATAGTCACAGATGCATTACACAAAAGTGGATGACTGACGTTACTCAGTGGATTCACTTTGACTGGTTAGTTATCGCTTTGATTAAAACCTAACCAGTGAATGTAGACTACCCTAGAATAGCCCTCTTGACTAGTTATGCTTTAATTTTGACTAAATATATTTTCTGGTCGGTCTGGTAAATATGATAAATGTCTCAATTATTATGAGAATTTTCATACATAGCTTAGTGCTTTTGAGATTAAGATCGATCTGTAATTGAGGCTATTTGCAGATCTCGGCTTCAATTGGCGCACATAGGTTCATAAGATCGTTGAGATCCAGGGCGATCCCAGCCAATCGCTCACCAGAACTGATGGTGACAATTTTATTCTGTTGAAGAGAGCGATCAAAAATGATCGGCATATAGCGCTTAAGTGCTAGTGGGCCAACACAACCGACTTTAAAGCCAGTGACCGATTCAACATCTTGTTGGGATACACAGGTCATTCGGCGGCAATTGAGCACGGCTCGCACTTTTTTGGGATCAATTGACTTGTCGCCCGGTGCACACGCTAGCGCGTACTGATTGCCCATATCTCGCAGCAGAATACATTTGACCATTTGTGACGGCTCAATACCTCGAGCCTGCGCTGTCTCTTCAATCGAAGTGGTTTCTTTATCTTGCAATAGCAGGCGGTAGGCCACCTGCTGTTGATCCAACCAATCTGTAATTACCGTTTTCAAAGGAAATTACTCTTCTTCCAAGCTATAAGGTAGCGGTTGGATAGTCCATTTGTGTTCTGGTTGCTCGGCAAGGCGCAGTTCAACATCATCATCTAAATTATTCGGTAGAACAATCAGGCCAATAGCTGTGTTATCAGAGAATTGGTAGACGTTCAGAAGACGGCCTGCACCACGCCAGTTTTCACCTACGCTGCGCTCTAGTTCAATCGCTGAATCCAACGTTAGTGGTTGCTCGGTCGTACCAGATACAATGCGCATTTCACGCTTGTTCATGCCACGGTATTTCGCGCGTGCCACTGTCTCTTGGCCAGTGTAACAACCCTTGCTAAAACTGATGCCGCCAATCGCTTGTAAGTTCAGCGCTTGCGGGATGTGTTCATTCTGCTCTGCTGCAGACAGCTTTGGTTGAGCCTCCATGATCTCAAAGTATTGCCACAGCGTTTCGGAAACTTTTTCAACTGAGCTGCCTTCAACTAATGTTTGTGCCGCGTCTGAAGTCACAAGTAGCGCCCAGCGAGAACCCGCGACTTTCACAGCGCTACCGCCTTCGATCGCACGTACATTGCCACGCTCTTCAGAAAGAGTATCGATAAAGCTATCAGCTTGAGAACCCATGATGCCAAGGACAACGTCTTCAGTCTGCTCAATGGTTACCTTAGAGAATACCGCGTACTTTTTGATTTCCTGAAGCTCAACTTCAATCGCTGACTTTGGTTGGAGTAGGGCGTAACCATCATTGTGGTGGAATAGGCGGAAAATGCTCCACACTTTACCCTTCGCATCACAGTGTGCGCCTAGCGTTGACTCATCACGCGCTAGCTGTACTACGTCGCACGTTACTTGGCCTTGTAGGTAAGACTTCTTGTCGTCGCCTACCATAGTAATCGCACCCCAGTCAGAGATGTGTGTCATCATCACTTCTGGAAGTGTGTCGTTGTGCGTGTGATTAAGTGGTTGAAACGTGTTTTTCCAATCCATTTTGCCTTTCCTGAGAAATTTGATTTGTATCTATGTTAATCCGGTTCGTTTTTTTTGTCAGCCTAGGTTTTTTTGTGAGCTGAGATAGGGACTGAGACGACTATGCTAGTTGCAGCGCTTATGAGTTGTTACACTCGAAGAGAGAAAAATAATAGGTGAGGATAACCAATGTACACTGCAGAGCAGAAAGCACGAATTAAATGGGGCTGCCGTCGCGGTATGTTAGAGCTTGATGTAGTCATCATGCCCTTTTTTGAGGAATGTTTTGATTCATTGCAAGAGCAGGAGCAACGTGATTTTGTTTCGCTACTAGAATGTGATGATCCCGATCTGTTTACATGGGTGATGGGTCACGGTCGTAGTGAAAACCTAGGTCACGCATCAATGGTCGACAAAATTGTTGCACACAACCTCAGCAAGGTTCGTTAAGCTCAAGCTTAGCCCTTCGTATTACGCATTATTCGCAAAAGGCGCCACTCTGTGGTGCCTTTTGTTTTTTGTCATTACGTCAAATATCCCTCTTGTTGTCACTCCTTGCATCTTCGCACTGCTGTACCTGATGATGCGCGATAATAAAATTGGCTGGCCAATAGCGACGGGTGCGATAGAGCTTAGACCTAACCAAGAGATAACGGTCAATGGGCAGAAACGTGTTCTTCAATCAAGCGATACTATTTTCCGTTCTCTGTTTGTGATGCTGAAGTTCAGTGAAGGTGAGCCAGTCATTGTATGGCGGGATAGCTTTTGTGAAGCGGACTATCGTTATTTATTGGTGTGGCTAAAAACAAAAAGGGAGCACCATGCTCCCTTTAAGTCGTAATTTTTTCGCCTTAGTTTTTGTTCGGCGTCAGGATTGTTGGACCACTGTCTTCAGCCAGTTCAGGGTAGTCCAGCGTATAATGCAAACCGCGGCTCTCTTTACGTTGCATCGCACAGCGCACCATTAGCTCAGCAACTTGCAGTAGGTTACGCAGTTCTAGTAGGTTGTTCGAAACCTTAAAGTGACTGTAGTATTCGTGAGTCTCTTGTTGCAGCATCTGAATACGACGCATAGCGCGCTCAAGACGCTTATCAGTACGTACGATACCCATGTAATCCCACATAAACAGACGCAGTTCATGCCAGTTGTGCTGGATGATGACTTCTTCGTCACTGTTGGTCACTTGGCTCTCATCCCATGCTGGTAGTGCTGCACACAGTTGAGATTGTTCGATGTTCTCGACTATGTGTTTGGCTGCGGACCAAGCGTAAACGACACACTCTAGCAGTGAGTTTGATGCCATGCGGTTCGCACCGTGAAGACCGGTGTAGCTTACCTCACCAATCGCGTAGAGGTTTTGCAGGTCGGTCTGGCCATCCTTGTTCACCATCACGCCACCACAGGTGTAGTGCGCAGCAGGAACAATTGGGATCGGCTCTTTGGTCATATCGATACCAAGATCCATCAAGCGCGTGTGAATCATTGGGAAGTGCGCGGTGATGAACTCTTCAGGCTTGTGGCTGATGTCCACATACATGCAATCGGCGCCAAGACGCTTCATCTCAAAGTCGATAGCGCGAGCCACCACATCACGAGGGGCTAGCTCACCACGCTCGTCGAAATCTTTCATAAAGCGAGTGCCGTCAGGGCGGCGTAGATACGCACCTTCACCGCGAAGAGCTTCAGTTAACAAGAAGTTACGAGCTTCAGGGTGGAATAGACAAGTCGGGTGGAACTGGTTGAACTCAAGGTTCGCAACACGACAACCCGCACGCCAAGCGATCGCAATACCATCACCAGAAGAGACATCTGGGTTGGATGTGTACTGGTAAACTTTCGAGGCACCACCAGTGGCAAGTACCACGAATTTCGCACGAACGGTTTCTACTTGCTCTTGGTTACGGTTCCAAATATAGGCACCGATAACTTTATCTTTTGAGCCACCAATTTTATCTTCAGTGATCAAGTCGAGGGCATTATGGCGCTCGAAGATCTCAATGTTTGGGTGGTTATTAACGTTGTCTTGCAGAGAGGTCTGCATTGCCATGCCGGTTGCATCTGCTGCGTGTAGGATACGTCGGTGGCTGTGGCCGCCTTCACGAGTCAGGTGGTATTTAGGCTGACCTTCAGTGCTGTTTTCGTCTTTATCGAAAGGCACACCGCCATCGATTAGCCATTGCACACACTCTTTAGCATTCTCAGCAATGAATTGAACGGTGTCTTCTTCACATAACCCAGCGCCAGCAATTTGCGTATCTTCAACGTGCGACTCAATGCTGTCCGATTCGTCAAATACTGCCGCGATACCACCCTGTGCGTAGTACGTCGATCCTTCGCTACGTGGTCCTTTGCTTAATACGATTACTTTTGCATGTTCAGCGACGCGTAAGGCTAATGACAAGCCAGCAGCACCACTCCCCACCACTAATACATCACATTGATGTTCACGGTTTGCGTTCATAAAACTTTTTAAATCCCGGGCTATAGTCGAGTTGTCCACTCTAAATTGACGTTGTCTTGTTTTAGGAGGGCTTTAACGACTGTTATACTCAGTCTCAATGAGTCCTTAAAGACAATGCAGAATCAAGATATAGACAGCTATCTAGAAATATTTAATTGCTCAATACCATTGCTTTTGCTTAAGTTTCCCCAAATTGATAGGGGTAGCTATTTTTATTACATCACATTGTGAAACAATAATGGCAAATAATTTTAAGAAAGTTGGAACTTTCCTTATTTGACCTAGTCACAATAGTGCTCATGTAGACAGTGGTGTCAATACTACATTTCGCATAATTAGTACCCATATCTGAGAAGGTAAGGGTGATAACAATAGGAGTACCCGCTCGAATGAACGAGCAGCTAACCGATCAAGTGTTGATTGAGCGAGTTCAGAGTGGAGATAAGCAAGCATTTAACCTGTTAGTGGTTAAGTATCAAAACAAAGTTTGCAATCTTATCTCTCGCTACGTGAATAATTCCGGTGATGTGGCTGATGTGGCACAGGAAGCGTTTATAAAGGCTTACCGCGCGATACCAAACTTTAGAGGCGAGAGTGCCTTCTACACATGGTTGTACCGAATTGCCGTGAACACAGCAAAAAATCACATAGTTGCACAGAGCCGTAGGCCTCCTGCAACCGATGTAGATGCAGATGATGCAGAATATTTTGAAACTGGCAGCGCATTGAAAGAAATTTCGAACCCTGAGAACTTAACGCTGTCGAAAGAATTGAAAGAAGTCGTTTTCGGAGCAATTGAAGCGCTACCGGAAGACTTGAAAACTGCAATGACCTTACGCGAACTTGAAGGCTTGAGTTACGAAGAGATTGCAGAAGTAATGGATTGCCCTGTAGGAACCGTACGTTCGCGTATTTTCCGTGCTCGTGAAGCGGTGGAAAAGAAAATTAAACCTCTTTTGCAGCGCTAAAACTTGTAATAATTATGGTGAAAATAATGGCTGATAAAGAAAAGCTTTCGGCACTCATGGATGGTGAAACGATCGATAAAGCTCTGATTGCAGAGTTGGAGTCCGATCAAGAAAGCAAGGATACCTGGCAGAGTTACCATTTAATCGGTGATGTCATGCGAGGCGATGCGCCAGAAACGCTAGAGTGGAACATTGCGGATAGTGTTGCTGCGGCGCTTGAGAATGAGCCTGCGCACAACAAACTCAACAATGTGCATTCATTGCGCCCAGAGCAGACACAAACTGTTGCTCCAGAAGTGCAAGAAGAACAACCTAAACCTCAACAAGCAAAACGCCAGATGCCAGCTTGGCTGCAGCAGTTTGGTCAAGTTGCCGTTGCGGCTTGTGTGTCGTTGGCGGTTATTTTGGGTGTTCAACAGTATGGTGGTAGCGATCCTGCCGCGCCTGAAGCAGAACAACTGCCTGTACTGCAAACTATCCCGTTTGCCGGTTCGGTAGAACCAGTAAGCCTAACTCGTGAATCTGTTGAGAAACCGGTAACAGATGCTAACTTGCAAGAGCAGCGCAAGCGCGTACACGCTATGTTGCAAGATTACGAGTTGCAATTGAGATTAAACAACGACGCGTCGACTGAAAATGAGTCGCGTCTAGAATCGGATATTGAATGAAGAAATACCTGGTCAGTGCACTGACACTGTTCAGCTTGATCTCTCCAAGCGCCTTTGCAGAAGAGCCCTCTGCAAAGGCCTTATTGCATCAAATGAACGAGGCCAGTCAGCATTTAAATTACGAACTTTCCTACATACTGATCAAGAAGAGCAGTATTGAACCGCTCTTGTATCGTCATGCCGTAAGTGATGAACAGCAACTCGCTCACCTTGTCTACCTAAGTGGTCCTGTACGCGAAGTGATTCGTCGCGGCAATGAAGTCAGCTACATCGAACCAGGTACTGAACCTTTTACGATTGAGTCTGGCAATATGGTTGCACCAGTTATTCCGATGTTGAATAACGACATTGATATCCTGAACGAGTATTACGACTTCGTGAAGGTAGGGCGTGCGCGTGAAGCCGGTACGACAACGCAAGTGTTGCGTGTGGTGCCAAAAGACGGCCTGCGTTACTCCTATGTTCTTTGGGTTGATGAGAATACGAATCTGCCTCTACGAGCGGATCTGCTCGACCGAGATGGTGAAATTCTAGAGCAGTACCGTACGATTTCTTATGTGGTTAACGACAAGATTGCAGAAGCGATGGCAGGGCTGAACAACGCTCAGCTACCGAAAGTGCTCTCTTTACCCGATGGTGTAGTGGGGGAAAGCGATTGGCGTGTCTCTTGGATTCCTGATGGATTTGAAGCGAAAGAGCTAAACCGCTACCCAATGGCAACAACCAATAAGATGGTTGAAAGCCAGATGTTTAGTGACGGTCTATTTAGCTTCTCGGTTTATATCTCAGACAGAGATGAGCACTCTCTTAAAGGTCAGCTTGTGCGCCAAGGTCGTCGTACCCTGCATAGCTTAGTGAGTGGTGATAACGAGATCTCAGTAGTCGGAGATATTCCTCCTGCAACCGCGCAGCGTATCGCACAATCGGTGCAATTTGCTGCTAATCAAGGTACAAGCCAATGATGACCGCATTGGCTACCGTGAGCGCCGTTGAGAAACAGGGCGCTCACTATCATGTGCAATTGAGCTGCGAGCAACAAACCAGTTGCAGCAGATGTTCCTCTCAAAAGAGTTGTGGCACTGGTATCGTGACCAAAGCCGTTGGCAATAAGTCCCTTTTCTGGCAATTAACGACCAAGAACCTTGTGAAAGCTGGACAAATCGTCGAGATAGGTTTTCCTGAAAGGAGTCTGCTGGAGTCGGCAGCTCTAGTGTACCTCGTTCCATTGTTCATGATGATGCTCGGTGCTGCCTTTGGTCAACTGCTGTTAGCGCCTTTACTTGGAGTCGGAGAGGGCGCAGTTATTCTGTCTGCTGCTATATTTACAGCTGGTGGTATTGCCCTTGCAAAACGTTTG
Source organism: Vibrio sp. D420a (assembly GCF_030248625.1). Taxonomy (NCBI): domain Bacteria; kingdom Pseudomonadati; phylum Pseudomonadota; class Gammaproteobacteria; order Vibrionales; family Vibrionaceae; genus Vibrio; species Vibrio sp. D420a. The sequence continues at coordinate 38,744 of NZ_JAHGAN010000035.1, forward strand.
GCCAAACCAATGGAAGACAAATCGAAGCAGCAAGTGGTGTTGATTCGAATCCTTGGTGAGCCGCTTGTCTAATTTATGATGCGTATTGCGGTTAAATTGGGTAGAATCTGCCAACTTGATTGAAATGCCGCCACCGCAGTCTATGAAACGCGGTCGATACGCGGCTTTCTTACCGTCCTAATTTAAAGAGTTTGTCACACCAAATTATGAAGCACATTCGTAACTTTTCGATTATCGCCCACATCGACCATGGTAAGTCGACCCTATCTGACCGTCTAATCCAAGTTTGTGGAGGATTAAGCGATCGTGAAATGGCTGCGCAAGTCCTTGATTCGATGGATCTGGAGCGTGAACGTGGCATCACTATCAAATCTCAGAGTGTGACTCTTAACTACACTGCTAAAGATGGTGAAACTTATCAATTAAACTTCATCGATACTCCAGGACACGTTGACTTCGCATACGAAGTATCTCGTTCTCTAGCCGCTTGTGAAGGTGCGCTACTGGTTGTCGATGCGGGTCAGGGTGTAGAAGCTCAGACACTAGCAAACTGTTACACAGCGATCGAAATGGATCTGGAAGTTGTGCCAATCCTAAACAAGATTGACCTTCCTGCTGCGGATCCAGAGCGCGTATCTGAAGAGATCGAAGAGATCGTTGGTATCGACGCGATGGAAGCGACTCGCTGTTCTGCGAAAACTGGTATTGGTGTTGACGATGTACTAGAAAACATTGTTTCAGCGATCCCTGCGCCAGAAGGCGATCCAGATGCGCCGCTACAAGCACTGATCATTGACTCTTGGTTCGATAACTACCTTGGTGTTGTATCGCTAGTACGTATCAAGAACGGTTCTCTAAGAAAGAACGACAAGATCAAAGTAATGAGTACTGGTCAAGTTTGGGGTGTAGACCGTCTAGGTATCTTCACACCAAAACAGGTTGATACCGAAGTTCTGCAAACTGGCGAAGTAGGCTGGGTTGTATGTGGTATTAAAGACATCCTTGGTGCACCAGTAGGTGATACGCTGACACTGGCTAAAAACGGCTGTGAAACGGCACTACCGGGCTTTAAGAAAGTAAAACCACAGGTATACGCAGGTCTATTCCCTGTATCATCTGACGATTACGAAAACTTCCGTGATGCACTAGGCAAATTGAGCCTAAACGATGCATCACTATTCTACGAGCCAGAAAACTCTGCAGCTCTAGGTTTCGGTTTCCGTTGTGGCTTCCTTGGTATGCTTCACATGGAGATCATCCAAGAGCGTCTAGAGCGTGAATACGACCTAGACCTGATTACAACTGCGCCAACCGTAGTTTACGAAGTTGAAAAAACTGACGGCACACTGCTTTACGTAGATAGCCCGGCTAAGCTTCCGGCTATTAACGATATCGATGAGATTCGTGAGCCAATCGCGCGTTGTAATATCCTAGTGCCATCAGATTACCTAGGTAACGTAATCACACTGTGTGTTGAGAAGCGTGGTGTGCAGGTTGATATGATTTATCACGGTAACCAAGTAGCGGTTGTTTACGATATTCCAATGGCTGAAGTGGTACTGGACTTCTTCGACCGTCTGAAGTCAACATCCCGTGGCTACGCGTCACTGGATTACAACTTCCAACGCTTTGAAGCGTCTAACATGGTTCGTGTAGACGTTCTTCTAAACGGCGACACTGTTGATGCACTAGCAATGATTACCCACAAAGATCAGTCTCAGACTCGTGGTCGTCAGCTAGTTGAGAAGATGAAAGAGTTCATCCCTCGTCAGATGTTCGATATTGCAATTCAAGCGGCTATCGGTAACCACATCATCGCTCGTTCAACAGTTAAGCAGCTGCGTAAGAACGTTATCGCGAAATGTTACGGTGGAGACGTGAGTCGTAAGAAGAAGCTTCTGAAGAAACAGAAAGAAGGTAAGAAGCGTATGAAGCAGATCGGTAACGTAGAGCTGCCTCAAGAAGCGTTCTTAGCAATTCTTCACGTTGGCAAAGACTAGTATCAATCGTACTAACTAACTGCTAAATATTACTGGTTAAAATCGCTTATTTCGTTGTTGCAAAGATTTGTAATTAGGTCCACTAGTCACTGCACTTTGCGCCTAGAACTAAGCAATTTTTCCTGCGTAATCTTTCAAGCATCTAGTCAGTGTGATTGATAACAATTAGAAATATTAAGTAGAGTGAAAGAGTTATACTCTTTCACTTTCGTTATTTTTAAAGAAATGAAATTTAAGGGATATAAATGGCTAATACATTTTCGCTTATTTTAGTGATCGTAACCTTAGTGACTGGCGTTGTATGGGCGTTAGAGAAGTTTGTTTGGGCTAAGAAGCGCCAATTGAAACTGGCTAGCGTTACCGCTCAAACTAATGGTTTAGATGCTGAAACCAGTGCAAAAGTGACGGCTCAGCCTTGGTGGGTTGAAAATAGCGTATCCATTTTCCCTGTAATTGCATTTGTTTTGGTGCTGCGTTCATTTATCTATGAACCGTTCCAAATCCCATCGGGCTCGATGATGCCAACCCTACTTGTAGGTGACTTTATCCTAGTTGAGAAATACGCTTACGGTCTAAAAGACCCAGTATGGCGCACTCAACTGGTAGAAACAGGCAAGCCTGAACGTGGTGACTCAATCGTATTCAAATACCCGCCACAGCCAAACATTGATTACATTAAACGTGTGGTTGGCCTGCCGGGCGATATGATTCGTTACAACAGTAACAAAGAGCTGTGTATTCAAACCAAAGGCACACAAGGCTGCAAACCTGTGAAGCTGAGTAACGTTGAAGAGAGCCAATTTATTCAAGATGGTGTGCCACTTATCCAACTCAATGAGAAGTTGGGTGACGTTGAGCACCAAGTTTTAGTTAACCCACTGCGTCGTGACCGTGTGCAATCGTACCAGCCTCGTCCAGGTGTTAACGAGTGGGTTGTTCCAGAAGGCCAGTACTTTGTAATGGGTGATAACCGTGACAACAGTGCAGATAGCCGTTACTGGGGCTTTGTCCCTGAAGAAAATCTAGTAGGTAAAGCGGTTGCGATTTGGATCAGCTTTGAATTTGAGCGCAGCTCAGACAGTGTTTTACCTTCTTGGATCCCAACTGGTGTGCGTTTTAACCGCATCGGTGGCATTAATTAATCGATCACTAAATACATCGAGAGAGCATGAATTCTCCAATTGATAAACTAGAGAGAAAGATCGGCTATCAGTTCAAAGATACCGATCTCATTCACCTGGCGCTGACTCACCGCAGCGCTGCAGGTAAGCACAACGAACGTCTTGAGTTTCTGGGCGATTCAATTTTAAGTTTTGTCATCGCTGATGATCTCTACCACCGTTTCCCGAAAGTAAACGAGGGTGATATGAGCCGTATGCGTGCTACTTTGGTACGTGGACATACATTGGCTGAACTAGGTCGTGAATTCGCCCTAGGAGATTACTTAAAATTAGGTCCAGGTGAGTTAAAGAGTGGCGGATTCCGTCGTGACTCTATTCTGGCAGATGCTGTCGAAGCAATCATTGGTGCTATTTACCTAGATAGCGACACTGAAACAATTCGCGGCATCATTTTAAGCTGGTACAAAACTCGCCTAGAAGCGATTCAGCCTGGTGTTTCTCAAAAAGACCCGAAAACGCGTCTGCAAGAGTTCCTACAGGGCCGAAGAAATCCGCTACCTGTCTACACAGTGACTAATATTAAAGGTGAAGCACACAACCAAGAATTTACGGTTGAGTGTAAAGTGGCAGGTGTGGATAAACCTGTTATCGGTAAAGGCACTAGCCGCCGCAAGGCAGAACAAGCGGCTGCTGAAACAGCATTAGAGCAACTAAGCAATGTCTGATAACAACCAAGAATTCGATATCGATGCATTCTTTGCATCTGATAACAAAGAACCTAGCCTACCGGAAAACCAGCACTGTGGTTTCATCGCTATCGTCGGTCGTCCGAACGTAGGTAAGTCGACACTTCTGAACCATATTTTGGGTCAAAAGATTTCGATCACATCGCGTAAACCTCAAACGACTCGTCACCGTATTATGGGTGTAGAGACCGAAGGGGATTACCAAGCGATTTACGTTGATACTCCAGGACTTCACATCGAAGAGAAGCGTGCTATCAACCGTCTGATGAACCGTGCAGCAAACAGCTCTTTGAGTGATGTGAACTTGGTACTTTTCCTTGTTGACGGTACGCACTGGACTGAAGATGATGAGATGGTACTGACCAAGCTTAAGAAAGCGAACTTCCCAGTCGTTCTTTGTGTGAACAAAGTAGACAACGTGCAAGACCGCAATGACGTGATGCTGCACATGATGGAAGTGTCTAAGAAGATGGACTTCATCGATGTTGTGCCAATTTCGGCAAAACACGGTAAGAACACTGATGTACTGCGTAAGCACGTTCGTGAACATCTTCCGAAAGCGACACACCACTTCCCTGAAGAGTATGTAACAGACCGTTCTCAGCGCTTCATGGCGTCAGAGATCATTCGTGAGAAGCTGATGCGTTTTACGGGTGATGAGTTGCCTTACTCAGTGACGGTTGAGATCGAACGCTTTGACTACAACCCAGACAACGATGGTTTCCACATTAACGCACTTATCTTAGTTGAGCGTAGTGGCCAGAAGAAGATGGTGATTGGTAAAGGCGGCGAGAAGATCAAGACAATCGGTCGCGAAGCTCGTCTGGATATGGAAGAGCTATTCGGTCGTAAAGTATTCCTAGAAACTTGGGTTAAAGTGAAATCGGGTTGGGCTGACGATGAACGTGCACTGCGTTCACTGGGCTACATCGACGACTTATAACCCGCTAGAGGCGCAAGCGCTTCGCTCCGGGTCGAAACCATTTTAAAAGGAGCCAATTAGGCTCCTTTTTTCTATTTAGAAGGTGATATGTCTTCAGAAGGGTTACAGCGCTGCTTTGTATTACATCGCAGACCGTACAGTGAATCGAGTCTGATTTTAGATGTGTTCAGTGAAGAGTTCGGACGAATGACACTGATGTCTAAAGGGGCACGCAGCAAGCGTTCCAATCTTAAAGGCGCGTTGCAGCCGTTTACGCCACTGCTGCTGAAATGGTCTGGTAATGGCTCAATGAAAACATTGCGCCAAGCGGAACCTATCAGCCTTGGACTGCCGCTAACTGGGATTAACCTCTACTCCGCCATGTATGTAAATGAATTAATCGGGCGAGTTTTGATGGCAGAAGTGCCAATGCCCGCACTTTTTCATGATTATCTTAATGCTTTAACAGAACTGGCGCATAATGAAAATCCAGAGCCTGCATTGCGACGCTTTGAACTCGCTCTGTTATCAGCAATGGGTTACGGCGTTGATTTTCTGCACTGTGCAGGTACCGGAGAACCTATTGATCCGACAATGACTTATCGCTATCGCGAGCAGAAAGGCTTTATCGCCTCAGTGCGTCGTGACAACCTGACCTTTATGGGTGATGAACTGATAGCGATCAGTGAACGTAGATTTATAACGAAAGAGCAGTTAAAAGCGGCAAAACGCTTTACACGCATAGCCTTAAAGCCGTATCTTGGCGGCAAACCATTAAAAAGTAGAGAGCTGTTTATGCCACAAATAGGTCTCTCTAGAGCACGGAGTATTGGAAAATGAGCTCAATCCTTTTAGGCATTAATATCGACCACGTTGCAACCCTACGTAATGCACGTGGAACTCAATACCCAGATCCAGTTCACGCAGCAGAAATTGCTGAGCGTGCCGGTGCAGACGGTATCACAATTCACCTTCGTGAAGACCGTCGTCATATCCTTGACCGCGATGTTCGTATTCTGGCTGAAACTATCCAGACTCGCATGAATCTAGAGATGGCGGTCACGGATGAGATGGTACAGATTGCGCTAGATACTAAGCCTGAGTTTGTTTGTCTGGTTCCTGAAAAGCGTGAAGAGCTAACGACAGAGGGCGGCTTGGATGTGGTTGGCCAACTTGAAAAAGTAAAAGCGGCGACACAAAAGCTAACTGAAGCGGGCATCAAAGTATCTCTATTCATCGATGCGGACCGCGAGCAAATTGATGCAGCGAAAGCGTGTGGTGCACCATTCATTGAACTGCACACCGGTCACTACGCAGACGCTAAGACTGAAGAAGATCAACAAGATGAGCTGAAGAAGATTGCAGCAGGCGCAAGCTACGCAGACGACCTAGGCATCACAGTGAATGCAGGTCACGGTCTGACGTACCACAACGTTGCGCCAATCGCCGCTTTACCAGAGATCTATGAGTTGAACATCGGTCATTCTGTGATTGGTCGTGCAGTATTTGATGGCCTAGCGAAAGCGGTATCAGATATGAAAGCGGTCATGGAAAACGCGCGTAACAACGCTTAATTGATAAAAATGGAAGGTTAAAGAGTCATGGCAGTGGTTGGCCTTGGTACAGACATCGCAGAGATTGAGCGAGTTGAAAAGGCATTAGCACGCAGTGGCGCAGCCTTTGCGGAGCGTATCTTAAGTGAGGTGGAGCTTGAACAGTTCCACTCTTTGAAGCAGAAAGGGCGTTTTTTAGCTAAGCGCTTTGCCGCCAAAGAGGCTGCTTCAAAAGCATTAGGTACCGGTATCGCAATGGGCGTCACCTTTCATGATTTTCAGGTTGCGAACGATGAGCATGGTAAGCCAGTTCTTACCTTGCACAACAAAGCGAAAGAGTTAGCCGCAAGCATTGGTGTTAACTCTATCCACATTACTATCTCAGATGAACGTCACTACGCAGTAGCAACGGTGCTCTTCGAGTCTTAATGTTTCGCTATGCAGTGACAATCAAAAAAGCAGAGCTATTGGCTCTGCTTTTTGTTTTTATGGTGCCCATTACTTACCTGTGCCGAGGGTTAACTCGGCTGAATTGGGGTTAGATAGTGAATAGCTGTGGCCTGAACCTTATCTAGCTCATCCTGAAGTTCGAACAGTTCTGGCTCGATGTCCTCTATCTGAGTGCCAGAGCGTAGCTCTTTCTCAATGGTCGCACACACCGCTTTGAGTCTCGGCACACCGCTGTATGAGCTGCTGCCGTGCATCTTATGGATGATGTGGATTAGCTCATCAACTGGGTAGTCCGGCTCTTCAATCGCTTTCTCTGCTGCGTCGTACACTTCAGGAATAAAGTCGACCAGCATCTGCAACATATCCCGCGCAAGATCTTCTTTATTGGCTGCTTGCTTGAGTGCGGCTTGCCAATCAATGATGATGTTTTTGTGCTGGCTACTCTCTGTTTCGATGGTGTGACTTTCAATCTCAACACCAACTGCAGGGTGCTCAGGATCGATCTTTTCTACATTCTCTACTTCAGATTCGGGGCTCCAGTGAATCAGAACTTGCTGCAGTACATGCTCTTCAATTGGCTTGGTCAGATAATCGTCCATACCAGCTGCCAATAGACGATCGCGTTCGCCACTCATTGCGTGGGCTGTTACCGCAATCACTGGTGTATTGGCGTTATTTTCCAGCTCTTTGATGTGCTTACATGCGGTCACACCATCCATCTGTGGCATTTGGATATCCATGAAGATGATATCGAATGTCTGCTCGGTTGCTCGGTTAATTGCTTGCTGGCCATTAGTACAACTGACAACCGTTTCCACACGCTCTTGCAGTAGTGCAGTAATCAGTTTCAAGTTGGCTGGATTGTCATCTACTGCCATCACTGTCAGTGGTAGCTTCTCGTCGCTGTGCGTCTCAATGACTGGTGCATTGAGGAGCGGTGCTTGGTTAGAGACCAGAGTTTGCAGCAGTTTTTTGCGAGACAGTGGCTTGGTGATGCACTGTACATCAACATTTTTCATCAGCTGCTCACCCAGTGCCAACTCTGTACTTGGGGTGCCAATGATGACGTTTTGTGAAATTTCTCTAGCGCGGTTTGCCCACTGCTGAACGACTTCTAGTTCATAGTCTTGGTTAGCCGCAAGATTGAGAAGAACGTAATCATAGTTGGTCGACTCCTCTGGCATTACTGAGCGGTAGGTCACGACTAACCCTTCCTGAGTCAGTACTTGCTGAGTAATCGACGCCGCTTGCATGTTCGGCTCAATCAACAGCAGTTGCTTCTCTTGCAGACACTGCGTCTCAATAAGATCAGTCATCGGCATATCGGTGGTCGATAGTCTTAGCGTAAACCAGAAGGTCGAGCCTTGGTGTAGGCGACTGGTTAGACTGATCTCGCCGCCCATCTGGCTCACCAGTTTTTGGGTGATAACCAGACCTAAGCCAGTACCACCATAGCGACGTGAGATACTCGCATCGGCTTGGCTAAAGGCTTGGAACAGTTGCGCTTGTTGGCGTTCAGAGATGCCAATACCGGTATCGCGCACCATGAACTGTAGCTCGATGTTATCTTCTGATTGAGAACGTAGCTCAACGCTGATATCGATATTACCGCGCTCGGTGAACTTGATTGAGTTACCCACCAGGTTAGTCAGAATCTGTTGAATACGCAGTGGGTCACCGACAAGACCAGCAGGTACTTTCGGGTCGACTTTCAGTGTTAGTTCAAGCCCTTTCTCGTGAGCATTGGTGGCTTGTAGGTTCACGACCTCTTCAAGGCTTGCTTGGAACTCAAACGGGATGTTCTCTAGTGCCAGTTTACCCGCTTCTAGCTTCGAGAAGTCGAGGATATCGTTAATGATGCTCAGTAGGTTGTTGGCTGAGCGCTCGATGGTTTGTAGATAATCGGTCTGGCTGGTGGATAGGTGCGTTTTCAGCATCTGACGAGTAAAGCCAATTACCCCATTAAGTGGCGTTCTTAGCTCGTGTGACATGTTGGCTAAGAACTCTGATTTCACGCGCGCCGCTTCTTGAGCGCGCTTCTTCGCGATATCCAATTCAACGTTCTGAATCTCTAACTGCTCGAGGGTTTCACGTAGATCGGACGTCGCTTGGTCTATACTGTGCTGCATCTCAACGTGGTATTCCGACAGAGATACCGCCATTGCGTTGATACCGTTTTTCAGCGAGTCCAACTCACCGTGCATCTTGCCTTCGATACGTACATCTAAGTGACCACGACGAATTCGGTCTACCATGTTCTTCATGTGTGTGATCGGTTGAGTCACGTCGTGCATTAAGCGGAATGCAAATACACCAGACAGGCCAAGGCCTAAGATAAGGACCAGAAACGCTGAGAATATCTCTTGGTATTGCTGTAATCGTAATGAGGAGAGATCTAACTCGATGGCGATATAACCGACAGCCTGATTCGCTTGAGATTGCCCGTTAGCAGAGTTCATGAACTGACCTTCGGCAATAATCGGGGTTCTTAAAATCAGCGTATTATCGAGCAACTTGGACGAACTAAGATGCGGGATAGGCTTATCTTTGGGATAGGTCAGGCTTTCAAAGTCAGGGTGGAAGTTTGAGGTTACAAACAGCTCATGACGCTCATCAAACACCGCGATACTACGCACCAACTTAGAGTTCTTACGATGGGCGTAGCTGATCAACTGACGAACCGACTCTCGACTCTCTAATTGCATGCCAGACTCACTTGCAATCGCAAGAGGTTCTATAATGCTGGTACCTGTATTGACAACTTGTCCTTCGAGGTCTTGATAGCGGTTAAATGAGAAGAATGCACTCAATAACAACCCTATAATCAGGGTCGGAGCTAGAGTTAGGGTAATTACACGGGCTCTCAAGCCATATCTGGTCATGTTCTTTAATTACATCGAGGTCTGGATATGGGAAAATAACGCACACAATGGTGGCTAAGTGAACGGTAAGCTTAATCAAAGCCGCCACGTTCGACAATGATTCCAAGACATAATAGTGAGTCCTGGATACAAATAAATGATTAAAAGATAGTTTAGGCACAAGCAATGGCACGTTTTTTTCAACCAAAAAAGAAAACTCAATTCGAGACCAAGCATCAATCGGTTTTGGTTGAACGAATGGATCACAATGGCGCAGGTATCGCTTATCAGAAAAATAAACCTGTGTTTATTGATGGTGCGTTGCCGGGCGAGCAAGTGGTGATTCAATTAACGGAAAGCAAAAGTAAGTTTGCCCGTGCGAAGTTGATTAAACTATTAAAGCCAAGTGAGCAGCGATTAAAGCCTTTCTGTAAGCACTTTAATCAGTGTGGCGGTTGTCATCTACAACATATGGATTATGCATCGCAAGTAGAGCACAAAGGGCAGTCACTGAGTCACTTGATGAGCCAATACCAAACCCCTACCACTGAAATTGCAGAACCAATTACTGGCCCGCAGGTTGGCTATCGTCGCCGTGCTCGCGTGAGCTTATTTATGGATAGAAAGAATCAACAGCTGCAGTTTGGTTTTCGCAAGAAGCAGAGTAAGCATATCGAGAATGTGACGGACTGTGCGGTGTTGGAGCCAAGCTTAAATGCACTATTGCCAAAGTTGAACGCGCTACTCGATACTTTTAGCCAACCTATGAACCTTGGGCATGTTGAACTGGTTCTGTCTGATAAAGGGCCTGTGATTGTCCTTCGTCATCTTAAACCGCTAGCGGACAAAGACCAGCAAGCACTCATTGATTTAGCGACAGAGCAGGGTGCAATCTTGTATTCAATGCCAGAAACGGATCAGCTGGTTCGCTTGGTGGGTGATGCGCCGACATACAGTGAAACTGGCCTTACCCTGCCGTTTGAACCGAATCACTTTATTCAAGTCAATCAACAAGTGAACCAGAAGATGGTGGCACAAGCGATTGAATGGCTAAATCCACAAGCGGATGAACGTGTTCTCGACCTGTTTTGCGGTTTAGGTAATTTCAGTTTACCTATCGCAAAACAATCGGCGTTGGTGGTCGGCGTTGAAGGTGTCGATGAAATGGTGAAACAGGCAACGAGCAATGCCGAAGTAAACCAACTCGACAACGCAACTTTCTATCAAGCGAATCTAGAGGAAGAGCTCTCTTCTCAGCCGTGGGCGAAAGAGAAATTCGATAAGGTGTTGCTTGACCCTGCACGCGCTGGAGCAAGTGGGATTGTCGACCAAATTTCAGCGCTAGGGGCGAAGAGCGTGGTTTATGTTTCATGTAATCCTGCTACTCTAGCTAGAGATACGGCAAGCTTGCAAAATCAAGGTTATCAAATGGTCAAAATGGGTATGTTAGACATGTTTCCGCATACCAGTCATTTGGAATCTATGGCACTATTCGTCAAAGAAAAATCATAGAACGAAAAGGCGTATAAGAAACGTCTTGTTACCAGTATGAGTCGAACTAACTTGGACCCGGTTAGTCATACTGAGTTGGGTATAAAACATAATAACTAGGAAGGCATGATGGTTGCGGTACGAAGCGCACATTTAAACCCAAGCGAACAGTTTGAGCTAGAGAGCTGGATTGCATCTTTAAATCAGGATGCCAAAACGTCGAATAAACTGATCAAGGTTTATCGTCACTGTGAAGAACTGCTAAAAGAGCATGAGCAAGCCTCACTGCTATTGTGGCGTGGCCGAGAGATGATAGAAATCTTGGTGACGCTATCAATGGATCGCGCGACACTCGTTGCGGCTCAGCTTTTCCCTGTTGTCTCCAGTGGTGTATTTGAGCGAGAGGCTTTTGAAGAGAGCTACGGCAAAGAGATCGTTAAGCTGATTGATGGCGTTGAAGAGATGGCGGCACTTGGCCAACTCAACGTTACCCTTGAAGGCAGCGCAGCGTCAGGCCAGGTTGATAACGTGCGCCGCATGCTATTGGCCATGGTTGATGATTTCCGTTGTGTGGTCATCAAGCTTGCTGAGCGTATTTGTAACCTTATCGAGGTGAAAAAAGCCCCTGATGAGGTGCGTAGAGCGGCAGCGAAAGAGTGTGCCAATATCTATGCGCCACTGGCTAACCGTCTTGGTATTGGTCAGCTTAAATGGGAAATCGAAGATTACGCTTTCCGTTACCAACAACCAGATACCTATAAGCAGATCGCTAAGCAGCTTTCTGAGCGTCGTATCGTTCGCGAACAGTACATCACAGATTTCGTTGATGACCTTACGTCTGAAATGGGACGCTCTAGCATCAACGCGGAAGTAAGCGGTCGTCCAAAACACATCTACAGCATCTGGCGTAAAATGCAGAAGAAAGGCTTGGCCTTCGATGAACTATTTGACGTGCGTGCTGTACGTATCATCGCAGACCAACTGCAAGACTGTTATGCAGCGCTTGGTGTTGTGCATACCAAATACAAACACTTACCAAGTGAGTTTGATGACTATGTCGCGAACCCGAAACCGAATGGCTACCAATCTATCCATACCGTGGTACTTGGGCCTGAAGGCAAAACCATCGAGATCCAGATCCGTACTAAGCAGATGCACGAAGACTCAGAGCTGGGGGTGGCGGCGCACTGGAAGTACAAAGAAGGCTCATCAGGTGGTCGCAGCGGTTACGATGAGAAGATCACATGGCTGCGTAAGCTGATCGATTGGCAAGAAGAGATGTCGGATTCTGGCGAGATGCTGGATGAAGTTCGTAGCCAGGTCTTTGATGACCGTGTATACGCGTTTACACCACGCGGTGATGTGGTCGATTTACCAATGGGTGCAACTCCGTTGGACTTCGCTTACCACATTCACTCAATGGTCGGTCACCGCTGTATCGGCGCCAAAGTAGGTGGACGTATCGTTCCATTTACTCACAAACTCTCGATGGGTGATCAGGTTGAAATCATCACTCAGAAAGAGCCAAACCCTTCGCGTGATTGGCTAAACCCAACCACAGGCTTCGTTCATTCTGGCCGTGCTCGCGCCAAGATTAACGCTTGGTTCCGTGCGCAAAGTCGTGAGAAAAACCTCGAAGCAGGTCGTGACATTCTAGAGAGTGAGTTGCATAAGATTGGCGCGACGCTTAAAGACGCCGACCAATATGCTCTGAAGCGTTTCAACGTGAATACGCCAGATGAGCTGTATGCGGGTATCGGTAGCGGTGATTTGCGAATCAACCAGGTGATCAACCACATCAACGCGCTGGTGAATAAGCCAACCGCGGAAGAGGAAGATCAAAAGGCGCTAGAGAAGCTACTTGAGTCAGAAAACAAGCCTGCTCAACAGAGCCGCCCTAAGAAAGATGCGGTTGTAGTTGAAGGTGTCGATAACCTGATGACGCACCTTGCACGCTGTTGTCAGCCAATCCCAGGTGACAGCATTAAGGGTTACATTACTCAAGGTCGTGGTATCTCAGTTCACCGTAGTGACTGTGAGCAACTGAGTGAGCTAAGAATCCACGCACCAGAGCGAATCATTGATACGGTTTGGGGTAATGGCTTCGTTGGTTCTTACATCCTAACGCTGCGTGTTGAAGCGCTAGAACGTAGTGGATTATTGAAAGACATCACCTCGCTGTTTGCTAATGAGAAGATCAGTGTTACGACGATGAAAAGCCGTACCGACTACAAGCGTCAGCTGTCAGTGATGGACTTTGATCTAGAAGTGACCAACATTGAAATCCTCAGCCGTGTCACAAGCCGGGTAGAGCAAATCAAAGATGTCATGAGCGTTAAGAGGTTGGGGTGATACTTGGTATCATCCTCGTCATTCCCTACAGTGAGTAACGAACGTGATAGGGAATCTCGCTAAGTAGTTTGAGATCCCCAACTCGTTCATCCTTCACTTTTGGGGATGACGAATAAATAGAAAGGTGAGTGGTTTTAACTGCTCACCTTTTTTAGTTTTAAGAAAAGAATTAGATTAAAACAATCAAATAGAATAATAGGAAAGCACCATGAGCCACCCGATTGAACAACTAGAACAAATTATGGCGAAGCTGCGTGATCCAGAAGGTGGCTGCCCTTGGGATCTGAAACAAAATTTTGAAACAATTGTGCCGCATACTATCGAAGAGACATACGAAGTGGTGGATGCGATTCACAACAAGGATTGGCCAAACCTGCAAGAAGAGTTGGGCGACTTGTTGTTTCAGGTGATTTTTTACAGCCAACTCGCTAAAGAACAAGGGTTGTTCGAGTTTGCCGATGTGGTAGATGGTGTGAATGAAAAGCTAACTCGTCGTCATCCACATGTGTTTTCTGATGTTGAGTTTGATGATGAAGAGGCAATTAATGCCAACTGGGAAGCTGAGAAAGCCAAAGAAAAAGCGCAAGCAGGCAAAACTCAGGAAAGTATTCTAGACTCAATACCAAACTCTCTACCTGCACTTTTGCGTGCTACAAAGGTGCAAAAGCAGGTAGCAAAATATGGCTTTGATTGGGAATCAATTGGCCCTGTTGTTGATAAGGTTCGTGAAGAGGTCGATGAAGTGCTTGAAGAGGCACTGCAAATAACGCCAAATGAGGATTTGGTAGAGGAAGAATTGGGTGATTTACTGTTTGCGACCGTGAATCTAGTGAGGCATCTAGGGAAAAACCCAGAATCGGCACTGAGTAAAGCAAACGTAAAATTTGAGCGTCGCTTTAAAGGTGTAGAAGGAAAAGTTCGTCAAAAAGGTAAAACTTTGAACGATTTTTCCCTCTCTGAGCTCGATTCTATGTGGGATGAAGTCAAGTTGGCGGAGAAAAGTTGAACAAAGCTTTTGTGCTGATTTGATTTGAAGCAAAAAATAAAAAATAGCAGTGTGATAGATTTCACGTTGTGGCGATAAGGGGCTTCTGGTATATTTTCATCCCGTCCAGAAGAAATCCATTTTCCCTCATTCAACCAATTTCAGGTTAAACATGACGACAAATTACATTTTTGTTACTGGCGGGGTTGTATCCTCTCTAGGTAAAGGTATTGCAGCGGCATCGCTTGCAGCTATTTTAGAAGCTCGTGGTCTTAAAGTGACTATGATGAAGCTTGACCCTTACATCAACGTTGATCCAGGCACTATGAGCCCGACTCAACACGGTGAGGTGTTCGTTACGGAAGATGGCGCTGAAACTGACCTTGACCTTGGTCACTACGAGCGATTCATTCGCACCAAGATGACTAAGCGTAACAACTTCACAGCGGGTCGTGTTTACTCAGACGTTCTAGCGAAAGAGCGTCGCGGTGATTACCTAGGTGCAACTATCCAAGTAATCCCTCACATCACTAACTCTATCAAAGACCGTGTAATCGCTGGCGCTGAAGGCCACGATGTTGCGATCGTTGAAGTTGGTGGTACGGTTGGTGATATCGAGTCTCTACCATTCATGGAAGCGATTCGTCAGCTAGCAGTTGAGCTAGGCCGTGAGCGTGCAATGTTCATGCACCTAACACTAGTTCCTTACCTAGCAGCAGCTGGTGAAGTGAAAACTAAACCGACTCAGCACTCTGTAAAAGAGCTACTGTCTATCGGTATCCAGCCAGATATCCTAGTTTGTCGTTCTGATCGCATGATCCCTGCGAACGAACGTAAGAAGATTGCTCTTTTCTGTAACGTACAAGAGAAAGCGGTAATCTCAATGAAGGACGTAGATTCAATCTACAAGATCCCTCAACTAATTAAATCACAAGGTCTTGATGACCTAGTGTGTACTCGTTTTGGTATCAACGCTCCAGAAGCAGACCTATCAGAATGGGAACAGGTAATCTATGAAGAAGCGAACCCAACTGGTGAAGTAACCATCGGTATGGTTGGTAAATACATTGAATTACCAGATGCATACAAGTCAGTGAACGAAGCACTTAAGCACGCGGGTCTGAAGAACCGTCTAAGCGTTAAGATCAAGTACGTTGACTCTCAAGAAGTAGAAGCGAAAGGCGAAGAAGCACTTCAAGGTCTTGACGCTATCCTAGTACCAGGTGGCTTCGGTGACCGTGGTGTTGAAGGTAAGATTTTCGCAGCACAATACGCTCGTGAGAACAAAGTACCTTACCTAGGTATCTGTCTTGGTATGCAAGTGGCACTTATCGAGTACGCACGTAACGTTGCGGGCATGGAAGGTGCACACTCTTCAGAATTTAGCAAAGACACGAAGTACCCAGTAGTTGGTCTAATTACTGAATGGGTAGATGGCGAAGGTAAAGTTGAAGAACGTACTGAAAAATCTGACCTAGGTGGTACTATGCGTCTAGGTTCACAGCTATGTCACCTAGAGAAAGGTACGAAAGCTCGTGAACTATACGGTAGCGCGACGATCCATGAGCGTCACCGTCACCGTTACGAAGTGAACAACAATCTTCGTCCACAAATCGAAAAAGCGGGCCTAAAAGTATCGGGTCTGTCTGCGGACAAGAAACTGGTTGAAGTTATCGAGATTCCAAACCACCCATGGTTTGTTGCAGCTCAGTTCCACCCTGAGTTCACTTCTACGCCTCGCGATGGTCACCCATTGTTCGAAGGCTTCGTTAAAGCGGCTGGCCAAAACCAGCGTGACGAATTAGAGAAGTAAAGGATACCGGCAGTAGCGTTTGCAGTGCTGCTGCCTTTAATTTGACATTATATATTCAACGAGAAGGAAACATTCAATGTCTAAGATCGTTAAAGTTCTAGGTCGTGAAATCATCGATTCACGTGGTAACCCAACTGTAGAAGCTGAAGTACACCTAGAAGGCGGTTTCGTAGGTATGGCTGCTGCTCCATCTGGCGCATCAACTGGTTCTCGCGAAGCTCTTGAGCTACGTGACGGCGACAAAGCACGTTTCCTAGGTAAAGGTGTTCTTAAAGCTGTTGAAGCTGTAAACGGCGAAATCGCTACAGCTCTAACTGGTAAAGACGCGAAAGACCAAGCTGCAATCGACGCAGTAATGATCGAGCTAGACGGTACTGAGAACAAATCTAAGTTCGGTGCTAACGCAATCCTAGCTGTTTCTCTAGCGAACGCTAAAGCTGCTGCAGCGGCTAAAGGCATGCCTCTATACGAGCACATCGCTGAGCTAAACGGTACTGCTGGTCAGTTCTCTATGCCTCTACCAATGATGAACATCATCAACGGTGGTGAGCACGCAGACAACAACGTTGACATCCAAGAGTTCATGATCCAACCAGTTGGCGCTAAGACTCTTAAAGAAGGTCTACGTATCGGTGCTGAAGTATTCCACAACCTAGCTAAAGTTCTTAAGTCTAAAGGTTACAGCACTGCAGTTGGTGACGAAGGTGGTTTCGCTCCTAACCTTAAGTCTAACGCTGAAGCTCTAGAAGTTATCGCAGAAGCTGTTGCAGCTGCTGGTTACGAACTAGGTAAAGACGTTACTCTAGCTATGGACTGTGCTGCATCTGAGTTCTTTGACAAAGAAGCTGGCATCTACAACATGAAAGGCGAAGGTAAGACTTTCTCTTCTGAAGAGTTCAACCACTACCTAGCTGAGCTAGCTAACCAATTCCCAATCGTTTCTATCGAAGACGGTCTAGACGAGTCTGACTGGGATGGCTTCAAGCACCAAACTGAACTACTAGGTGACAAGCTTCAACTAGTAGGTGACGATCTATTCGTTACTAACACTAAGATCCTTGCTGAAGGTATCGAGAAAGGCGTAGCTAACTCTATCCTTATCAAGTTTAACCAAATCGGTTCTCTAACTGAGACTCTAGCTGCAATCAAGATGGCTAAAGACGCAGGTTACACAGCTGTAATCTCTCACCGTTCTGGCGAAACTGAAGACGCAACTATCGCTGACCTAGCGGTAGGTACTGCTGCAGGTCAAATCAAGACTGGTTCTATGAGCCGTTCTGACCGTGTTGCTAAGTACAACCAACTAATCCGTATCGAAGAAGCTCTAGGTTCTAAAGCTCCTTACAACGGTCTTAAAGAAGTTAAAGGTCAATAATCTCTCGTAGATTGTTAATCTAAGCTTTGAATGCCTCGCTAATGCGGGGCATTTTTTTGTCTGTAAAAGTGGCGGGAAGAAGCTCTAGGTTCTAAAGCTCCTCTTTTTTACAACGAAAGCGGCCTTTAAGAAGTTAAAGGTCAATAATTCATACATTGAGTTGTTAGCTTAAAGCTTTTGAAACGCTCTACTTCGGTAGGGCGTTTTTTATGTTTGTAGAAAATAGCGAGAAGAAGCTCTAGGTTCTAAAGCTCCTCCTTTTTACAACGAAAGCGGTCTTTAAGAAGTTAAAGGTCAATAATCTCTCGTAGATTGTTAATCTAAGCTTTGAATGCCTCGCTAATGCGGGGCATTTTTTTGCCTGTAAAAAATGACGGGAGAAGCTCTAGGTTCTAAAACTCCTACTTTTGATACCTAGAATTCGTCATTCCCTAGACTGATGAAGGAAAGAGTCGGGAATCTCTTAATGTTAACTTCGATAGATTCCCAACTCAGTCGTCTTATCTTCTTGCGAGTGACGAGAGTGGGAAGTGAATGAATCGGGAGTCTCTTTGGTACCATTAAAGATTCTGTCCGATAATTCTGCTACTTATCGATTCCCTTACACCACATATCTCGCACCAATAAGCGCATTATGGTATATATGTGCCTTATTCTAGTTCCTTCTTTTCTAACCGGCGAAAGGTGTTATGCGAATCTTTGCTCTTGTCCTGCTGATCTTACTTGGCTGGCTGCAACACACATTGTGGCTCGGTAAAAATGGTATTTCTGATTACTACACAGTGAACAACGAAATCGACGTTCAAAGACAAGTGAATGAGAAGTTGCATACTCGAAATGCAGAAATGTTTGCTGAGATCGACGACCTTCGACAAGGGTTAGACGCCATCGAAGAGCGTGCTCGACATGAGCTCGGAATGGTGAAAGAAGGTGAAACGTTTTATCGCATAATTGGTGAGGAATCGCATTAATGTCGACTGATAAACAAGGTATTGTCGCGGTTGTACCTGCGGCTGGCGTAGGCAGTAGAATGAAGGCCGATCGCCCAAAACAATATCTGACGATTAACGCGATCACCATCTTGGAGCACACCGTCAACAAGCTACTTTCTCATCCTCAAGTGAGCAAGGTCGTGGTAGCCGTAAGTGAAGGTGACCCATATTTCCCTGAGCTGAGCTTGAGCCAACATCCAGATGTGGTGCGTGTTAAGGGTGGTAACGAACGAGCAGACTCGGTTTTGTCGGCTCTGAACTATATTCAAGAGAGCGGTTTGGGCGAGTGGGTCATGGTGCACGATGCGGCTAGGCCATGCATTCAACAAGGTGACATCGATAAGCTGATTGAAGCAGCACTGTCTCATCCGGTAGGTGGCATTTTGGCTGCCCCCGTTCG
This sequence comes from Vibrio sp. D420a, assembly GCF_030248625.1. NCBI lineage: Bacteria > Pseudomonadati > Pseudomonadota > Gammaproteobacteria > Vibrionales > Vibrionaceae > Vibrio > Vibrio sp. D420a. Next base: position 57,805 of record NZ_JAHGAN010000035.1, read on the forward strand.
TGATACGATGAAACGTGGTGTTGATGGGGCGATTGATCACACTGTCGAGCGTGCAAACTTATGGCACGCATTGACGCCGCAAATGTTTCGAACTTTACCGCTGCAGCAAGCTCTAACAGAGGCTCTTGAACAAGGCGTGTCTATTACCGATGAGGCGTCTGCGTTTGAATGGAAAGGCGCATCACCAGCTCTGGTTGCTGGGCGCTCAGATAATTTTAAGGTTACTCAGCCAGAAGATTTAGCATTGGCTGAGTTCTATTTAAGTCAGAATAAGGAATAATGATGATTCGTATTGGCCACGGTTTTGATGTTCATAAGTTTGGTGGTGAAGGCCCAGTGATTATTGGTGGCGTGAGCGTTCCTTATGAGCAAGGACTGGTTGCGCATTCAGATGGTGATGTGGCTTTGCACGCATTATGTGATGCGCTATTAGGCTCGATTGCCGCAGGCGATATCGGTCGTCACTTCCCAGACACCGATGATGAGTGGAAGGGAGCAGATAGTCGTGAGCTGCTTAAAGATGTTTACCGCCGCGTTAAAGAACAAGGTTATCAAGTCGGTAATGTGGACGTGACCATCATGGCACAAGCGCCAAAAATGGCCCCGCACATTGATGCAATGTGCCAAGCGATTGCTGAGGATCTTGAAACAGATATTGGCAACGTGAATGTAAAAGCGACAACAACTGAGCGTCTTGGTTTTACCGGACGCAAAGAGGGCATTGCAAGCGAAGCAGTCGTCCTAATTACTAAAAGTGCGTAAGCACCAAAACGAAAAGAACAGCATGTCAGATATTCTATCTTCATTTGCCTATTTGAATGGCAAGCCGACGGCACAAGCTAAACTGAAAGCGAAGGCCGAGCATTTTGTGGTTATCGAAGACTTAGGTTTCGAATTCACTGGAGAAGGTGAGCACCTAATGGTGCGTATCCGCAAAACCGGTGAGAACACCAGCTTTGTTGCCAATGAACTGGCAAAAGCATGTGGCGTTAAATCGAAAGACGTGAGCTGGGCGGGTCTGAAAGACCGTCATGCGGTGACTGAGCAATGGCTGAGTGTTCACCTACCAAAGGGGGATACGCCGGACTTTACAGCTTTCTTAGCTCAGTACCCAAGTATTGAGATCTTAGCGACGGCACGCCACAACAAAAAGCTGCGCCCAGGCGACCTAGTTGGTAACCAATTTGAACTGACTTTGTCTGAAGTGACTAACACCGCTGACGTGGTCAATCGCCTTGAGAAAGTCGCTCAGCTAGGTGTTCCGAACTATTTTGGTGCTCAGCGTTTTGGCAATGAAGGTAATAATTTGTCTGAAGCTCGTCGTTGGGGGCGTGACAATGTGCGTACACGCAACCAGAACAAGCGTAGTTTATATCTATCTGCGGCTCGCTCTTGGATTTTCAATCGCATTTTGTCAGAGCGTATTGAACAGAATGTGTTTAACTCAGTAATTCTTGGCGACGTCGTTTTCAGCGCTGGCGAGCAACAGTTGGTAACGGCTGAAAACATTGAAGCGTTGAACTTGTCGATTGAGAAAGGCGAAGCGCAGGTTTCTGTAGCCATGGCCGGCGATAATGCACTGCCGACACAAGAGAACGCACTCGCTCTTGAGCAGACGCATCTTGATGACGAGCCAGATTTAATGGCGCTCATTCGCGGAAACCGTATGCGTCATGATCGTCGTGAAGCTTCTCTTAAACCACAACAGCTCTCATGGGAAGTGGATGGCGACAACATCACGCTTAAGTTCTCATTGGATGCAGGTTGCTTTGCGACAGCGATTGTTCGTGAGCTAGTGGAAGAAGTGGCTGTAGAGCGACAAAACGCGCAGTAAAGGCGTAAACTGGACGGATATAAGAAAGGATACAGAATGAAGATTTTACTCAGCAATGATGATGGCGTTCATGCTCAGGGTATTCATGCCCTAGCTGATGAGCTACGCGACCTTGCTGACGTTATTATCGTTGCACCTGACCGTAATCGCTCGGGTGCGTCGAATTCATTAACGCTTGAGCAACCTCTGCGTGTTCAAGAAATCGCAGCTAACACTTACTCTGTGCAAGGTACACCGACGGATTGTGTGCACTTTGCATTGAATGAGCTGCTTAAGGATGATATGCCTGATTTAGTGCTGACTGGCATTAATCATGGAGCAAATCTAGGTGATGATGTGCTCTATTCAGGTACCGTTGCTGCAGCGATGGAAGGGCACTTTTTAGGTGTACAGTCAGTCGCGTTCTCTTTGGTAGGCAAAAAACACTTTAAAACCGCCGCTCTTATTGCACGCCAAATCGTTGAACAGCACTTAGCTCGACCGATCCCAACCAATCGTTTGTTGAATGTCAATGTTCCTGATGTTGCTGTTGGTGATCTTAAGGGAACGCAGGTGACGCGCCTTGGTGCTCGTCATCACTCTGAAGACATGATTAAGCAGAAAGATCCAAGGGGGCATGATATCTACTGGTTAGGTCCTCCAGGTAAAGAGCAGGACGCAGGACAGGGAACAGATTTCTATGCGATAGAGCATGGCTTCGTTTCAGTGACGCCGCTGCAGGTTGATCTAACAGCTCATGAATCTTTAGGTGCCATGTCGCAGTGGCTAGGAGAGCGCCAATGACTAACCCTCATGCACACCGCTTAGTCAGTTTCTTGATTGAGAGTGGTATTCGAGACCAAAAGGTTCTAGATGCGATTTTCCGTTTGCCTAGAGAGCGTTTTCTATCGCAGGCGATGTATCACCAAGCTTATGACAATAATGCACTGCCAATTGGACAAGGTCAGACAATCTCTCAACCATATATAGTGGCGAAAATGACGGAACTGTTGGAACTTCAACAGACTAGCCGCGTCTTAGAGATTGGAACTGGCTCGGGGTACCAAACGGCGGTATTGGCTCAGTTAGTCGATCATGTTTATTCTGTTGAGCGTATCAAGTCATTACAGTGGGATGCGAAAAGAAGGCTCAAGCAGCTTGATTTTTATAACATTTCCACTAAACATGGCGATGGCTGGCAAGGGTGGGCCGCGAAAGGCCCGTTTGATGCCATCATCGTAACGGCAGCTGCTGAATCAATCCCTCAAGCGCTTCTAGAGCAATTGAGTGATGGTGGACGTTTACTGATCCCGGTTGGGGACAACGAGCAACAACTGTTAAAAATTACCCGTCAAGGTGACGAGTACCTTTCAGAAACGATTGAGATGGTACGTTTCGTTCCTTTGGTTCCGGGTGAATTGGCGTAACAAAACTATTGGTGTAGATGGATAACAACTGAATGCGTTCACAGTTTTCAAAAGGGATAGCGATATTGTTGAGTTGCGCACTAGCAGGGTGCGCAGCGAATTCCCCTGCACCTGTATCAAACCTGAACAAAGATTACTCCACCATTGAACGTGGCAGCTATCGTGGCAGTTATTATGAAGTTCAGAAAGGCGATACCCTCTACTTTATCGCTTATTTGACCAACAAAGATGTCAATGACCTGATTCACTACAACGATCTCTCTGCGCCTTATACTATCCATCCGGGGCAGAAGCTTAAGTTATGGCGTCCGTCATACAAGGCTCCTGCTTATGGCAAGTCGGCGGCCGTTGCCAGCGTTACCCCTGCACCTAAACCAGCACCGGCGGCTCCCGTTGTGAGCACACCGAGCTCCTCCAGCTCGAAATCTTCTAAGCCAGCGACCACCAAAGCTGAACCTGTGAAGAGTAAAAACTCTAAACCGGCACCTGTGCAGTCAACGGCGAAAACGGTTAAAAAAGATCCACCAAAGAAGGTTGAACAATCGAAGCCAAAGGAGTATGTTGGTTCTAAAGGTAAACAGAATGTTACAACCGCCAGTAAGCCAACTAACGATAAAGTATCGAAATGGTTATGGCCAACCAAAGGGAGAGTAATCAAGAATTTCTCTGTAGGTGAACAAGGAAATAAAGGCATAGACATCGCAGGACAGCGTGGTCAGCCTATCGTATCTACTGCAGGGGGAACGGTTGTTTATTCGGGTAATGCACTCAGAGGCTACGGCAATCTCGTGATTGTAAAGCATAATGACAACTACTTAAGTGCATACGCGCATAACGATCGACTATTAGTATCTGAAGGGCAAAGTGTTAAACCAGGACAGAAAATTGCCACAATGGGAAGTTCTGGAGCCAAAAGCGTTAGGCTGCACTTTGAGATTCGTTACCAAGGTAAATCCGTGAATCCAAAACGTTATTTACCTTAATATGAGTGCCGCAATGGTACTTGTATAAAGTGACATAGTCATTTAGCGACATTTGAAGTTGTAATGTCTTGCTAATATCGCCAGGGGGAGGCGTTATGAGTATCAGCAATGCAGTTATTAAAGAAGAGTTCGAACTTGACCAAGAGACCACGGAGTTGGTAAATGTTGAGCAAGGCGAACAAACCGTCACTAAAAAAACAGAAGCAAAAGAAGAAGTCGAAGTGACTTCGAAAAGCCTAGATGCGACTCAGTTGTATTTGGGTGAAATTGGCTTCTCACCACTCTTAACCGCAGAAGAAGAAGTGCTTTATGCTCGTCGCGCATTACGCGGAGACGAAGCTGCTCGCAAGCGCATGATCGAAAGTAACCTACGTCTTGTGGTTAAAATTTCACGTCGTTACAGCAACCGTGGTTTAGCTCTGCTTGATCTTATCGAAGAGGGTAACCTAGGTTTGATCCGTGCTGTTGAGAAGTTCGATCCAGAACGAGGCTTCCGCTTTTCTACTTACGCAACATGGTGGATCCGTCAAACGATCGAACGTGCGTTGATGAACCAAACGCGTACTATTCGTCTGCCAATTCATGTTGTGAAAGAGCTAAACATCTACCTGCGTACCGCTCGTGAGCTATCACAAAAGCTTGACCATGAGCCAACAGCGGAAGAGATCGCGACCAAGCTAGATAAGCCGGTGAGCGACGTAAGCAAAATGCTACGCCTTAATGAACGTGTAAGCTCAGTCGATACACCAATCGGTGGTGACGGCGAGAAAGCGCTGCTGGACATCATTCCAGACGTAAACAACTCAGACCCAGAAGTGTCGACTCAAGACAGCGATATCAAAACATCACTGATCTACTGGTTAGATGAACTGAATCCGAAGCAGAAAGAAGTACTTGCACGTCGCTTTGGTCTTCTTGGTTACGAGCCATCGACTCTTGAAGAAGTCGGTCGTGAGATCAGCCTAACTCGTGAGCGTGTTCGTCAGATTCAAGTAGAAGGCCTACGTCGTTTAAGAGAAATCCTGATCAAGCAAGGCTTGAATATGGAGAATCTATTCAACGTTGAAAACGATTAGTCTAGATCTAGAAATTCCCAATAAAAAACGCTGACTCAATGTCAGCGTTTTTGTTTTTTATCGAGGTTAAAGAGACTTACTTTTGACTAAAGTAGTTTCTTTAGGCGGTACAACTCTTCCAGTGCTTGGCGTGGTGTTAGATCATCTGGATCTACGTTTGCTAGCGCTTGCTCTACTTCACTTGGCTCAGGGATAAGGCTAAGTTGATTCGCAATATCGACACCGCTTGGTTTTGCTGTTGGTGTCTCAGCACTTAGCGCTTCAAGTTGGGTGAGCTTAGCTCGCGCATTCTTAATCACGGCTTTTGGCACTCCCGCAAGCCCAGCTACTGCAAGACCGTAAGATTTGCTTGCAGCACCTTCTTGAACTGCGTGCATGAAGGCAATGCTGTCGCCATGCTCAACGGCATCCAAGTGAACATTCGCCAAGGTTGGGATCTGGTTTGGTAGTTCAGTCAGTTCGAAGTAGTGAGTCGCAAACAGTGTCATCGCATTGATTTGATTTGCTAACCACTCCGCGCTTGCCCAAGCCAGTGATAGGCCATCATAGGTGCTGGTACCACGACCGATCTCATCCATCAGAACCAAGCTGCTCGGTGTTGCGTTATGCAGAATGTTCGCTGTTTCTGTCATCTCTACCATGAAGGTTGAACGGCCAGATGCAAGGTCATCAGATGCACCAATTCGAGTGAAGATACGATCGATAGAGCCAATGGTTGCACTCTCTGCAGGAACGTAACAACCGATATGAGCCATGAGTGCGATCAACGCAGTTTGACGCATATAGGTCGATTTACCACCCATATTTGGACCTGTGATGATCAGCATCTTACGTTGATCATTCAAGTCAATCGGGTTGGCAATGAAAGGTTCATCCATCACTTGTTCAACCACAGGGTGACGACCCGCTTGAATGTGAACTCCAGGCTCCTTGTTTAGAGTAGGGCGACAGTAATCTAAAGTATCAGCACGCTCAGCTAGGTTTTGAAGAACGTCTAATTGCGATACAGAAGAGGCGATGTTCTGCAGTTGTTCTAGGTGAGGCAATAGTAGGTCGAATAGTTCTTCCCAAAGCTGTTTTTCAATCGCTAGTGCTTTAGATTTTGAGTTCAGAACCTTGTCTTCGTGCTCTTTTAGCTCAGGGATAATGTAGCGCTCAGCGTTCTTCAACGTTTGGCGGCGTACGTAATGAGGTGGAACCAAGTGGCTTTGACCACGGCTCACCTGAATAAAGAAGCCGTGTACGTTGTTGTAGCCAACCTTTAGCGTATCAATCCCGTGACGTTCACGTTCTTCCGCTTCGAGTTTGTCTAAGTACTCTGTTGCGCCATCTGCAAGGTCACGCCACTCATCTAGCTCTGCACTGTATCCTGCAGCAATCACGCCGCCATCGCGAATCACAACCGGTGGGTTCTCTTTGATCGCACGAGTAAGCAGCTCAGACACTTCTTCAAAAGGTGCAGCATATTGTGCAAGCTGAGTCAGGTATGGATGAGAGACTTGTTCTAGTGTATCTGCAAGTTCTGGAAGGTAGTCCATCGCTTGACGCAGGCGGGCCATATCACGCGGACGTGCAGAGCGAAGAGCTAATCGAGCAAGGATACGTTCAATATCACCAATCTGTTTCAGTGTTGGTTGTAGCTCTGTGAATAGAGCTAAATCTTTCATCTCACCAATTGCATCTAAGCGTTGGTCGAGAGCGGCGATATTACGCATCGGCTGATGTAGCCAACGCTTGAGCATACGGCTACCCATTGGCGTTGCTGTGTGATCGAGTACCTCTGCCAGCGTGTTGTCGGTGCCACCTGCAAGGTTATGAGTGATCTCTAGGTTGCGACGAGTCGCTGCATCTAAGATTACAGAGTGATCTTGGCGATCATAAGTCAGTGAGCGAATATGCGGCAGAGCGGTACGTTGGGTATCTTTTACATATTGGATCAAACAACCCGCAGCACATAGACCAAGCTTGGCATGTTCCACACCAAAGCCGACGAGGTCGCGAGTACCGAACTGTTTGTTGAGTTGCTGCTTGGCCGTATCTAATTCAAACTCCCATACTGGGCGACGGCGGTTACCGTTACGGTTCGCCATTAACTCTACAGGTTCGAAGTCTTCTGGGAAGAGCAGTTCCCTTGGAGAAGTGCGTTGCAATTCAGCGGCCATTGACTCTTCGGTCTCTGGCTCCGAAAGTTGGAATCGACCTGAAGTGATATCTAAAGTTGCGTAACCAAACTTGCCGTTATGGTGATAAATCGCAGCAATCAGATTATCAACGCGCTCAGAAAGAAGGGCTTCGTCAGTGACGGTACCCGGTGTCACGATACGAACAACGGCGCGCTCTACTGGACCTTTCGATGTCGCAGGGTTACCGATTTGTTCGCAGATCGCCACAGATTCACCGAGTTGAACCAGTTTAGCGAGGTAGCCTTCTACAGCATGAAACGGCACGCCTGCCATTGGAATAGGTTCGCCAGCAGATGAGCCACGTTTGGTTAGGGAAATATCAAGGAGTTGAGAGGCTCTTTTGGCATCATCATAGAAAAGCTCGTAGAAATCTCCCATGCGGTAGAAAAGCAGGATCTCTGGATTCTCTGCTTTGAGTTTTAGGTACTGCTGCATCATGGGAGTATGTTTTTGATCGGCTTTCACTGTTAACTTCTTTCGTTTATTTCTATTGCGGCTTAGGATACGTGAAAGCGATACCTGCGAAAAGCGGCGCAAGCGATAAAGATTCAAATTCACTCATGTAGAAACCATGCAGAAACAATGGAGTTTGTCACCATGTCATCGATTCAACAACTCAGCGAAAAACTCGGCCAGCTTTTATTAAATAATCAGCACGTTTTGGTCACGGCAGAGTCGTGTACTGGTGGTGGCGTTGCAAGTGCAATCACAGATATAGCCGGTAGCTCAGCGTGGTTTGACCGTGCTTTTATCACTTACAGTAATGAAGCCAAACAAGAGATGATTGACGTGCAAGCTGCAACGCTGGAAGCGCATGGGGCCGTCAGTGAGGCTGTGGTGGTTGAAATGGCGCAAGGCGCGTTGGCGCACTCTAATGGCACGATTGCCGTATCGATCAGTGGTATTGCAGGCCCTGGCGGAGGCAGTGAAGAGAAGCCAGTCGGTACCGTTTGTTTTGCTTGGGCTTCAAACAGTGGTTGGCAAAACGTAGAAACGCATGTATTTGCGGGTGATCGATCACAAGTACGACAACAAGCGACCGCCTGTGCGCTTGAGGTTATTTATGATTACCTGTTGGAAGAGAAGTAACAATTGTACAAATAATTTTCATACAGGTATGGACACTGTATGAATCAACAGTATAATAAGCACCAATTAGTCACCCCTATGTGGGTTAGAAACAGATTCTAAATCGCTTGTTATAGACAACCGATTATGTGGAGATAGTAATGGACGAGAATAAACAAAAAGCGTTAGCCGCAGCCCTTGGTCAGATTGAAAAGCAGTTTGGTAAAGGCTCTATCATGCGTCTTGGTGACAACCGCACAATGGATGTAGAAACGATTTCTACTGGCTCGCTATCTCTAGATATCGCACTAGGTGCTGGTGGTCTACCAATGGGTCGTATCGTTGAGATCTACGGTCCAGAATCATCAGGTAAAACAACACTAACACTAGAGCTTATTGCAGCAGCTCAGCGTGAAGGTAAAACGTGTGCATTCGTCGATGCGGAGCACGCACTAGACCCTATTTACGCTCAAAAACTGGGTGTTGATATCGATGCACTTCTTGTTTCTCAACCAGATACTGGTGAGCAAGCACTAGAAATCTGTGATGCGCTAGCGCGTTCAGGTGCGATTGACGTTCTTGTTGTCGACTCAGTAGCAGCATTGACACCGAAAGCAGAAATTGAAGGCGAAATGGGCGATAGCCACATGGGTCTTCAAGCACGTATGCTTTCTCAAGCTATGCGTAAGCTAACGGGTAACCTTAAGCAATCTAACTGTATGTGTATCTTCATCAACCAAATTCGTATGAAGATCGGTGTTATGTTTGGTAACCCAGAGACGACAACTGGTGGTAATGCACTTAAGTTCTACGCATCTGTTCGTCTTGATATCCGTCGTACTGGCTCTATCAAAGAGGGCGACGAGATCGTGGGTAACGAAACTCGTATTAAGGTTGTTAAGAACAAGATTGCTGCACCATTTAAGCAAGCAGAAACTCAAATTCTATACGGCCAAGGCTTCAACCGTGAAGGTGAGCTGATCGACCTAGGTGTTAAGCACAAGCTAATTGAAAAGGCAGGTGCTTGGTACAGCTATAACGGCGATAAGATTGGTCAAGGTAAAGCGAACGCTGGTAAGTTCCTTCGTGAGAACCCAGAAGCAGCGAAAACTATCGATGCTAAACTTCGCGAAATGTTACTGACTCCAGCTCAGCCTGAAGAGCCAGAGACTGGCGAAATGCCACAAGAAGAGCTGTAATTTACCTGCAGCTTGATATTGAAAGCCTCGCTTATGCGGGGCTTTTTTATGTCCGTTACCCTTAGTTGTTATTTCTCCTCTGCATCTTATTAAGTTTTTCTACCCCACTACTAAAAACTCACGGCTACTGCCGGAGAACTCTTGGCTTTGTCTTGCTTAGTTTTGCTTACTGTCGTGCCTTTGTTGACTGTCATATCTTGCTAGGGATTTGTTTCCTTTATTGCATGGTGCTGAGAACAGGAAAACAAAATTCTATATCGTACTTTTCTTCGTGCAGATTTAATCACGATGAAACACCTTAGTTAGATTTGAATGTAAATCTATTTCACTATTTATCAGTAATTTACATTGATGATTTTGTTGGTCGTTACATTTTTATGCTCTGATGTTTTAGTAAGGTGTGATGTTTTATCCGTCATTACATTTTTCTTTGAGAAAGGTTTGTGGCTCGGTGTTATATCGAGTGATAAATTTTTTCCACGATTTGAAGTTACTGATAGTTAAGTTATTAATTTGTTTTGTTAATAGGTAAGAGAATGTCAAAGATTAAGAAAAAAGACGCAGAGTTGGCGACGCATTTGCTAGAGGAGTATCGAACGATGACGTCGATTGAATCCTTTCAACTGGATGTGCTGCAAAGCCTAGTCAAAGTGCTGTCTGCAAACATTAAGTCATTAGACGATAATGACCGTGTCGTCTTACTGAATCTTGCCAAGCAGCACATCGATGTAGAAATGGACTTTTCACAATCTGTTGGCTTCGACGATGCGCTACCAAAGCTGAGCGATTTTAAAACTGTTATTAACGTAACTTAAACAGCACGAGAAAAATAAAACAGATGGCTTATTGAGTCGTCGGCAATCAAAAGGATAAATCATGAATAAAGTTACATTTCTTGGTGAAGAAGTTGTATTGGCAGGTAATTTCCCAAGTAAAGGCGAGCAACTAATTACACCTGAATTGTGTACTCTGTCGCTTAACCCATTGACAATCTCTGATGTAGACAGCAAGTACAAGCTGATCTACCTATTTCCGAGTATCGATACTCCAGTATGCGCAGCAACGACTAAGAGCTTAGCTGAACTGGCGCAACTAAACCTGAAAGATGTTTCAGTTTACACTGTATCGGCGGATCTGCCATTTGCTTTGGCGCGATACAATGAAGCATCTGAGATTACGAACGTTGAGCACCTTTCTGTGTTTAAAGATGCAGCTGCGCTGAACGCATTCGGTGTTGAAATTAAAGACCATGCACTGACCGGTCTAGCATCACGAGCGGTTATCCTATTGGATAGCGAAAACAAAGTGATTCATAGTGAGCTCGTTAGCGAAATCACGGAAGCGCCTAACTTCAACCTAGTCGTTGAAGCGATTCAAGGCTAATTAGTTCTTATTATTAACCTCAAGGCTTATGGTCTTGAGGTTTTTTCATTTAATGGGTTGGTTAATCGACTCTATTTTTATTGCCGAGCTTGAGCATGTTGCAGCGCTATTTTCTGCGCCGTTTGATGGCAATGACTCTCGATTTTGAATAATTCCGACCAAAATTCCATCCTAACGGTTCTTTTGTACAAGAAAACTAGTCGAAGCCTTAACCATGATCTACAATACGGCAAAATTCTAACTCGACTATTTTCAGGAAGAGCTGCATGTACATGAGCACTGATGAGGTTCGCAACGCGTTCCTTAAGTTCTTTGAGAGCAAAGGACACCAAATCGTAGACAGTTCATCGTTAGTTCCACATAACGATCCAACCCTGCTATTCACTAACGCAGGTATGAACCAATTCAAAGATTGTTTCTTAGGCGCCGAAAAGCGTGCCTACACTCGAGCGACTACGGCTCAACGTTGTGTACGTGCTGGCGGTAAACACAATGACCTTGAAAACGTAGGTTTCACGGCTCGTCACCACACATTCTTTGAAATGCTTGGTAACTTCAGCTTTGGTGACTACTTCAAAGAAGACGCGATTGCGTTTGCTTGGGAATTCCTAACCGAAACTCTTCAACTGCCAAAAGATCGTCTATTGGTAACGGTATACGAGACAGATGACGAAGCATTCGATATCTGGAACAAGAAAGTAGGTGTACCTGCTGACCGTATCGTTCGCATCGGCGACAAAGAAGGCGGTAAACAGTTCGAGTCTGACAACTTCTGGACAATGGGTGACACAGGTCCTTGTGGTCCATGTACTGAAATTTTCTACGATCACGGTGAGCACATTTGGGGCGGCCGTCCAGGCACTCCTGAAGAAGATGGTGACCGTTTCATCGAGATCTGGAACAACGTATTCATGCAGTTCAACCGTCACGCAGACGGCACAATGGAACCGCTACCTAAACCTGCTGTTGATACAGGTATGGGTATTGAGCGTATCTCTGCAATCATGCAAGGCGTACACTCAAACTACGAGATCGACGTATTCCAAAAGCTAATCAAAGCAACGGCTGAAACGATCGGTTACGAAGACCTATCAAATCAATCGCTACGCGTTATTGCTGACCACATCCGTTCTTGTTCATTCCTGATCGCTGACGGCGTTATGCCTTCAAATGAGGGTCGTGGTTACGTTCTACGTCGTATCATCCGTCGTGCAGTTCGTCACGGTAACAAGCTTGGCGCACAAGGCGTATTCTTCCACAAACTTGTGGGTGTACTGGCTGAAGTGATGGGCTCAGCAGCAGACGAGCTGAAGAAGCAACAAGAGCTTGTTGAAAAAGTACTTCGTATCGAAGAGGAAAACTTTGGCCGCACACTAGAGCGCGGCATGGTTATCCTGAACGAAGCACTAGACGCACTTGAAGGCAAAGAGCTAGACGGCGAAACAGTATTCAAACTATACGATACCTACGGCTTCCCAGCAGACTTAACCAATGATGTAGCTCGTGAGCGCGACTTCACCATTGATGAAGAAGGCTTCGAGAAAGCGATGGAAGTTCAGCGTCAGCGTGCACGTGAAGCGGGCCAATTCGGCACTGACTACAACGCGACTATTAAAGTTGAAACCAACACTGAATTCTGTGGTTACACAGGTACAGAAGGTGCTGGCGAAATCTCTGCACTGTTCGTTGAAGGCGAAGAGGTTGCTTCTCTGTCTGCGGGCGATAAAGCAATCATCATCCTTGAAGAGACGCCATTCTACGCGGAATCAGGCGGTCAATGTGGTGATACTGGTACGCTAAAAACTGCGTCTGGTCTGTTCAAAGTTGAAGACACTCAAAAGCTAGGTAACGCATTTGCACACCACGGTGAGCTGGTTGAAGGTGTATTCGCGAAAGGCGATAAAGTAGAAGCAACCGTAGATGCTGAGCGTCGTGCTGCTATCTCTCTGAACCACTCTGCGACTCACTTACTTCACGCTGCCCTGCGCGAAGTTCTTGGTGAGCACGTAGCTCAAAAAGGTTCTTTGGTTAAGCCAGACAACCTACGTTTTGATTTCTCTAACCTTGAAGCGGTAACACCAGCACAACTTAAAGAAGTTGAGCGTCTAGTTAACGCACAAATTCGTAAGAACCATGTGATTGAAACCAACATCATGGACATCGAATCAGCGAAAGCGAAAGGTGCAATGGCACTGTTCGGTGAGAAGTACGATGATGAAGTTCGCGTACTGTCTATGGGTGAGTTCTCTACTGAGCTTTGTGGTGGTATCCACGCTTCAAATACGGGTGACATTGGCCTGTTCAAGATCACTTCTGAAGGTGGTATCGCAGCAGGTATCCGTCGTATCGAAGCGGTAACGGGTGAAGCAGCACTCGATGCTATCGAAGAGCAACAAGCGAAATACGAAGAGAAGATCGCTGAATCTGCTTCTAAGGCGAAAGCTCTAGAGAAAGAGATTCAGAAGCTAAAAGAGAAGATGGCTGCATCTGAAAGTGCAAACATCATGGGTAAAGCGCAAGAAATCAACGGCGTGAAAGTTCTGATCGCTGGTATGGAAGGTGCGGATCCTAAGAACCTACGTACTATGGTTGATAACGCTAAGAACCAAATGGGTAGCGGCGTTGTGATGTTGGCTAACATCAACGGTGACAAGATTGGTCTAATCGCTGGTGTAACTAAAGACCTTATCGGCAAAGTAAAAGCGGGTGACCTAGTGAAGATGGTTGCTGAGCAAGTTGGCGGTAAAGGTGGTGGTCGTCCTGACATGGCGCAAGCAGGTGGTACAGATGTATCAGCTCTGCCTGAAGCGATGAAGTCAGTTCAACCATGGCTAGAAGAGCGCCTATAAAACTTATCTCTTGATTCAAAGATGCCCAATCACCCGATTGGGCATCTTTTATTTTATATCATCGATAATTGTTCAAATTTGTAGATTTCATTGAAATTAGCCAAGAGGCCGAGAGCCTATCCCGACCTCTTGGGTAATTTTTATGACTTCGCTATGACGCGAAGTGTGTTGTTTTGTCATATATAGACATTGGTCTTGGGAAGGTGAGGACGGGTGAAAATGCCTCTTATCGTGCAGAAATTTGGTGGAACGTCAGTGGGCTCTATCGAGAGAATCCACTCAGTTGCAGAGAAAATCATTGAAGCAAAAAACGACGGTAATCAAGTCGTGGTGGTGGTCTCTGCAATGTCAGGAGAAACAAACCGATTAGTTGATTTAGCCAATCAGATAGATTGCGTACCAAACGCGAGGGAATTGGATGTCTTATTGACAGCCGGTGAACAGGTCTCGATGGCTCTATTAGCAATGACGTTACACAAATTGGGCTATGAAGCGACATCGATGACAGGTTATCAAGCCAAGATTCACACCGACTCAAACCACAATAACGCAGCGATCACTCATATCGATACCACTCCGATTGAAGCCTTGCTTGAACAAGGGCAGATCGTGATTGTGGCCGGCTTTCAGGGCGTCAATCATAAAGGTGATATCACAACTCTGGGGCGTGGCGGATCGGACACCAGTGCTGTTGCGCTAGCGGGAGCACTCGATGCCCAAGAATGTCAGATCTATACTGATGTTGATGGTGTCTACTCTTGTGACCCGAGAGTGGTTAAGGATTCCAAACGCCTACCTCAACTGGATTTTCCTTCGATGGAAGAGATGGCGCGCTGCGGAGCTAAGGTTTTGCACCTACCGTGCGTTCAATTTGCATGGAAGCATCAAGTGCCACTGCGAGTACTATCAAGCTTTGAGAAGGGTGAGGGCACCTTAATTTCAGGTGAAGAGTGTTTGAATGACATTTCTGGCATCGCCATTCAGAAAGATATGGTGTTGATAGAATGCGCATTAGAAGAGCTGTCGTCTCTCATATCACAAGCGCAACTGCTTGGTATCGAAGTGTGTAGTGTGATCGAGGAAACAGAACGAGCAGCAGTGGTGATTAAACGCGACGCAAGTACGAAATTAAAACTAGTTTTTGCTGAAAAAATCCGTAATAGTGAACAAGTTAGTTTGTTAACTGTAGTAGGTAGTCGAACACAAGATATTGTGGTCAGTTCACATGGATTGTTGTCTGAAGGCGAGGTTGATGTACAGCATCACTTATTGCAGCAGCAGTCTTTAACCTTGGTGGTTTCTCCCGACCAGGTCGATACAGCTGCTAACATACTACACAAAGCATACATTGTAGCGCGTGAAACACAGGGTTATCTTAAAAAAGAAGTGCATTTTGGTTAAATAAACTCATTCGATAGTTTACGAAAATATAACTTTTGGTGGATAATGCTCTCGTAGCTAGATAAATTTAGAGATTACTCAAGGAGCAAAGAATGCTAATTTTGACTCGCCGCGTTGGCGAAACACTGATGATAGGTGATGAAGTAACAGTGACTGTACTGGGCGTTAAAGGTAACCAAGTACGTATTGGTGTTAATGCACCTAAAGAAGTATCTGTTCACCGTGAAGAGATCTACATGCGCATTCAAGCTGAAAAAGGTAATGGTAACGTTGCATCTGGCAACTACTAATACTTTCGCGTAGAAAAAGGGCTAGCACTGTTGCTAGCCTTTTTTGATCTTGGTGTTTTAAACCAAGAATAGGTGATAGAGATAGAGAGTGGCTGAAACATTTGCTGCAATTTCGCTTTCATCGATAAACACTATAACTGCGTCACGAGTTTGTCTTTTTTCTTGCATTCACATGTAGCGAAATTTTTAGGCTCGTAGTATGGTTGCTTATGCACTGACAATGTCATTGTTGAAAATTAGATAACTTAATTCAGCTCGTAATCTTGCTAATCTTTCACCTTAATTTTTAAGGAAAAAAGAGCCTTTTGATACTAATAAGTTCAAATAGCAAGCGCTTTGATTAAATTGCAAACGGTTGAGTGTTTTTATCCATTTTTTTTCAATAAAGTGTTTGACATATTTTCGGTAAAACGTAATATGTGCCTCCGCAAGACGGTGAGGTGGCCGAGAGGCCGAAGGCGCTCCCCTGCTAAGGGAGTATGTGGTTTGTAGCTGCATCGAGGGTTCGAATCCCTCCCTCACCGCCATTTCTTGCGAGTCTAAACGTAGCAAGTTAGACAACAATATGTGCGCTCTTAGCTCAGCTGGATAGAGTACCTGGCTACGAACCAGGCGGTCGGAGGTTCGAATCCTCCAGAGCGCGCCATTATCTCTCTTATCATAAGATAGGCGTGATAATAATGAATTAGGTGAGGTGGCCGAGTGGCCGAAGGCGCTCCCCTGCTAAGGGAGTATGTGGTTTGTAGCTGCATCGAGGGTTCGAATCCCTCCCTCACCGCCATTCATTACAGGCCGATGGCCTTTTTTTTGTTTCGTTGTAAGCAAAATGTGATATATTTCACAACTTCATTCGAAAGAGTGAAACACCGTGC
>NZ_JAHGAN010000036.1:0-1721 GCF_030248625.1 Vibrio sp. D420a
ATCTTCGTATAAGGAGGTGATCCAGCCCCAGGTTCCCCTAGGGCTACCTTGTTACGACTTCACCCCAGTCATGAACCACAAAGTGGTGAGCGTCCTCCCGAAGGTTAAACTACCCACTTCTTTTGCAGCCCACTCCCATGGTGTGACGGGCGGTGTGTACAAGGCCCGGGAACGTATTCACCGTAGCATTCTGATCTACGATTACTAGCGATTCCGACTTCATGGAGTCGAGTTGCAGACTCCAATCCGGACTACGACGCACTTTTTGGGATTCGCTCACTCTCGCGAGTTGGCTGCCCTCTGTATGCGCCATTGTAGCACGTGTGTAGCCCTACTCGTAAGGGCCATGATGACTTGACGTCGTCCCCACCTTCCTCCGGTTTATCACCGGCAGTCTCCCTGGAGTTCCCGACATTACTCGCTGGCAAACAAGGATAAGGGTTGCGCTCGTTGCGGGACTTAACCCAACATTTCACAACACGAGCTGACGACAGCCATGCAGCACCTGTCTCAGAGTTCCCGAAGGCACCAATCCATCTCTGGAAAGTTCTCTGGATGTCAAGAGTAGGTAAGGTTCTTCGCGTTGCATCGAATTAAACCACATGCTCCACCGCTTGTGCGGGCCCCCGTCAATTCATTTGAGTTTTAATCTTGCGACCGTACTCCCCAGGCGGTCTACTTAACGCGTTAGCTCCGAAAGCCACGGCTCAAGGCCACAACCTCCAAGTAGACATCGTTTACGGCGTGGACTACCAGGGTATCTAATCCTGTTTGCTCCCCACGCTTTCGCATCTGAGTGTCAGTATCTGTCCAGGGGGCCGCCTTCGCCACTGGTATTCCTTCAGATCTCTACGCATTTCACCGCTACACCTGAAATTCTACCCCCCTCTACAGTACTCTAGTTTGCCAGTTTCAAATGCAGTTCCGAGGTTGAGCCCCGGGCTTTCACATCTGACTTAACAAACCACCTGCATGCGCTTTACGCCCAGTAATTCCGATTAACGCTCGCACCCTCCGTATTACCGCGGCTGCTGGCACGGAGTTAGCCGGTGCTTCTTCTGCAGCTAACGTCAAGAGATGCCGCTATTAACGACACCCCCTTCCTCACTGCTGAAAGTACTTTACAACCCGAAGGCCTTCTTCATACACGCGGCATGGCTGCATCAGGCTTGCGCCCATTGTGCAATATTCCCCACTGCTGCCTCCCGTAGGAGTCTGGACCGTGTCTCAGTTCCAGTGTGGCTGATCATCCTCTCAGACCAGCTAGGGATCGTCGCCTTGGTGAGCCATTACCTCACCAACTAGCTAATCCCACCTAGGCATATCTTGACGCGAGAGGCCCGAAGGTCCCCCTCTTTGGCCCGTAGGCATCATGCGGTATTAGCCATCGTTTCCAATGGTTATCCCCCACATCAAGGCAATTTCCTAGGCATTACTCACCCGTCCGCCGCTCGACGCCGTTATCGTTCCCCGAAGGTTCAGATAACTCGTTTCCGCTCGACTTGCATGTGTTAGGCCTGCCGCCAGCGTTCAATCTGAGCCATGATCAAACTCTTCAATTTAAGATTTTGTGACTCAATGAATACTGATTACATTCCCTATTCTTACGAATAGTGACTGTGAATTGACTGTGCGAATGAACCCTTTGGGTCTACCGTCACCATATTCGGTTGCGATGCCCATTCAGGGATTAGAAGTACAGATTCAAACTCATTCAGCCA
>NZ_JAHGAN010000037.1:0-10445 GCF_030248625.1 Vibrio sp. D420a
CCGGAAAGCCGCAATGAACCATAAAAAAGCCAAGCATAATACGCTTGGCTTTTACTCTGTTGTTTTCCCGCTATGGCAAAAGTGCTCAGCTATCTACAACCTTAATTTTTAGGACGCAAAATATTCTTGTAGTGGCGGCTATTCTCACCAAACAGACGTTCCGCAAGCGCATCCATATCTTGGCGGGAGATAGAATCCACCGTCCCTTCTACATAAAACAACGCCTCCACGCCAAAATCATGCATATTATAGCGAGACACAAACCAAGCCTGGTCGACAGGCGCCGATTCTAGCGGTGCGAAGTCATTCACCAGTTGTTTGCCCGCTGCCCTTAACTCATCGTCAGAGATACCTTTCAGTAGGTCGGCCATGACCTTATCAATCGCAGTCTCAATTTTATCCGCGTTGTTCGGAGCAATTAACGCACCAATAAACCAATCGTAACTGCGCTCACCATCTTGTGAAATCCAGTAGTTGTATGGCGAGTAATCCAAACTCAACTCTTCGCGGACATAAGCGTCTAGACGTGTGGTCAAGATACGTTGCATCAAATCCGTCATAAACACTTCTTTAGCAGTTACCCCGACCTCAGGTTGAGAGTTCGAAGTCTCTGTAGCTGGAATATCGGAGATCACTCGTAGAATGTATTCTGAGCTATTCTCGGTGTTGACCGATAAATCGATACGCTCCTTGTTCGGCAGTTTATAAGGCACTGAAAAGTCCGGAATCGACGCCTCTTGCAAAGGAATCGAAGCCACATATTGACTGACTAATGGCTTCAAGATGCTTGGGTCGATATCACCGACAATCACCAGTTGATTGCGGCGGTTTTTGCTAAACAAAGTGTTATGAAGTTGGCGCACCTGTTCAACCGACACGTTTTCTACCGCACTACCATCAATCAAGTAATGGCTGCTATTTACTTGGTAGGTATTGTGGTTCATCGCCTGTTCAAATTGCCCCATAGGACTTTCAAGAAAGGCCGTTCTTCCCTGTATAAACTCTTGTTTTACTGCGTCTAACTGCTTTGCAGAGATATTAGGTGAAGTAGCGATCGAATAAAGCGCGGCAAAGGCTTGCTCAAGGCCATCTTGGTAGAGTTTGAATTCAATACCGTGACGGGTTGAATCGATAAATGAGTACAGTTCGATAGTTTCTCGATCAAGATGCGCATCAAGCTCAGATCCCGTAAAGCTACCTAAGCCACTTCGAGCCATAGTAGCAATAGCAATTTCTGTGGCGGGGTACAGGCTCGGGTCGAGCGCCATTTTTCCACCAAGACTGGTGTAGTAGATTCCAACTTCGTCATTGGCATAGGTGTCTCGCAGGTACCACATATCTACGCCATTACTGAGGGTCCACTTTTGGATGTAGGGGTCAGCATATTCCTGCTCAACAAGCACCACTTCTCCGGTAGTGTTTGGAACAACAAAACCATGATCGTTAGCAACTTGTGCAACTTTAATTCCAGGTGCGGCATAAGCGGCTTTTAGGCTAGCTGTCGTCTCTGTGAGCGCATCCTTATCTTCACTACCATCAACTCCAATAACCAAGAAGTAGTCGCTAGACAGTAGACTGCGGATATTGGCGTTGATGGTGTCTAAGTTAAGGCTCCCGACAAAAGCCTCTAAGCTGGCTTTCTCATCTTTCGCCGATTGCATTGGTGCTTCAACAGCTAAACTACTAACCTTATAGTTAGCGAGATCAAGCCCATTCATGGCATCCCACTCATGCTCAACATTTTGAAGCCAATCTATGTAGTACTGTTTCTCACTAACGATTTCATCTTCAGAGACACCATAATCCCTCAATGAGGTCAGTGTAGAGATAAATTGCTGCTGGGAAACCTCACGGGAGCCGACAGGAAAGGCGACACTGGCCAAAGAGTAACGTTGATACTCCATTGAGTAACGTTCTGAGAGTAGCCATTGAGTAGGCAGGGCTGCGTCATTAAATACCGAGCCCAAGCGCTGCTGGATAAGTCGCTGAGAGAGGTCATCTAACCAGCGTTGATGCTGCTGCTCATGAGTGTAGACAATTTCTGAACCTCGATTGAACATCAAGCTGAGGCTTGGCGATTCCCCACCTTTTACATACTCAACAAAGTCATTTTCGTTAAACGAGGTGATTCGCTGCTTCTCTGGTCGAGGCGTTTGGCCACGCTCCCAGTCTGCAAACTTCTCCTTGATAAGCGCAACTGCGTCTTCTTTGTCGACGTCACCAGCAACGACAACTTCAACGAGCTGAGGCTGATACCATGTTTGATAGAAGCTTCTTAGCCCTTGCTGATCTACCGCCAAGACCGATGCTTTGGTACCCAACGCATCCTGAGATTCATACTGACCACCTTCGATAAAGTAGTCGTAAAATTTGTCGGCTAATTGCTTGTCTTCAAGTCTTGCATAGCGAAACTCGCCCAGAATCACGCCTTTCTCTTTTTCCACTTCAACGTCAGCAATATCAAGACCATCACCGATATCTCGCATCCAAGTCAAAGCTTGAGTTAATTGTGTGTTGTCTGGCAGGTCGAGTTGGTAGACCGTTTCTTGGTAAGAGGTGTAAGCATTTAAATCGGCACCAAAGCTAACGCCTGCATCTTCGAATAGGCTGATGACATCATTTTGCGAGAAGTTTTCACTACCATTAAACGCCATATGCTCAACAAAGTGGGCGTAGCCTTCCTGTTGTTCGGTTTCTTGGAACGAACCTGCATGCACCACAAGTCGAACCGATACAGGTTCTTCAATATCTCGGTAGACGTGATAAGTCAGTCCGTTTTCTAGCTGCCCCGATGCCCAAGCAGGATCGGATTGGATTCGATTTTCTGTAGAGATAGAGCTACAACCGATCAAGGTCACGCTCAATGCGGCCACTAAACAATAATTTTTCATAACAACCTCTTACATGTCATTGCGTGACAATATACAGACCGAGTGAATAATTATCGTTTAATACTAAATCACATGAATATCTTTGTGATCAAGATCGTTATTTTATAAAATTCATCACACTATCCGTTTAAAATCATAGCCTGTTCTATTTTACTAATAGAGCCACTACTAATCGACTTACATCCCTTTAAAAAGCCCTTGTGATGAACGGCTTACCGGCAGTTTCACCCCAGATACATATGCGGACATCTGCCCAGAAAAGCTCTTACTGACCTTATCGATAGCGGCAACTCGCACCACTACCGAGCGATGTATTTGCCAAAACACATCAGGCTCTAACTGACCGAGCAGCTCTTTGAGCGACGTGCGCAGAATAAATTCCTCAACAGCGCCAGCTTCTCCAAGCTTAAACACTGACACATATTTATCTTCAGCCTTGAAATAGAGCACGTCTTCCACTGCGATAAGATGGATATCATCACCCGAATGGGCTTTGAGCCACGTGAGATATTGTGGTGTGGCGACCGTTTGAGAGAGCTGTTGGATATGCTCCATTAACGATCCCATATCAACGGGAGAGGAGTTAGATTTGCGTACTTCCAAGCGATCTTTGAGTTTTTGACAGCATGAGAATAGTCTTTCCTCGTTGATCGGCTTGAGTAGGTAATCTGCGGCATTACGCTCAAACGCTTGCAACGCATATTCATCATACGCGGTAATGAAGACTACCAGTGGTGGGTTCGTCTGTCTTTGCAGCTGCTTTGCCAGAGCCATGCCATCAAGCTCAGGCATTCGAATATCAAGGAACACCACATCCGGTTGGTGCGCCTCAATCATCTGTTTCGCCTCGGTACCATTTTGTGCCCGACCAAGGATGTCGAGTTCTGGCCAAGCGTCAGCCAAGCTCTTATCTAAGTGATGGCGAAGCAAGGGCTCATCGTCCGCTATGATGGCAGTAAAGCCGTTATTGTTTGCCATATTCGCCATGATTCTTCCTTAAAATTCACACTGTAAATCGCCATTTCTATTGGCCTGAGAGCGGTAGTTTTAATTGAGCCACCACCCCACCAGCAGCTTGCTCTTTGATTGATAAGCTTGCCTGCTCATCAAATAACATCGCGATACGTTGGCGGATATTACTCAACCCTACACCATGACCGCCGCTATTGGACGAGCTCGACAATCCTAAGCCATTATCAACCACATCGATCGTTAGATACTCTTGCTCAGCACTGAATCTAATCGAGATCTCACCGCCTTCAGCCTTGGGCTCTATCCCATGAGTGAGGGCATTCTCAACCAAGGGCTGAATCAAAAATGGCGGGATCACTTGTGTTGAGTCGATTTGGCTCTTGTCGATGCTGAAGGTTAGGCGCTCACCCAAACGAATTTTCTGAATATTCAGATACGCATCCAGAAGGTCACTCTCTTGAGCAACGGTTGATTGTTCACTTCGGCTATTACGCAGTGTAACTCGCAAAAGCTCAGTAAGCTTATCCAACATCAGCTTTGCCTTACCACTGTCAGTCTCGATCAAAGCGCTGACTGTTGCCAGAGTATTGAACAAGAAATGCGGTTCAATTTGGCTTTGTAGCTGCTTTAACTGACTGAGTACAACCACTTTCTCTTGATCTGCTTGGCGACGCTTGGCTACTTCTAATTCATTGTCTGCACGTAGCTTTTGCTCTCTGGTGTAGAAATAGTAGTAGCTGACCGAACAGAAAATGACTCCAAGGAAGATCACCGACTTAAGCTCAGATATACCTTCCCCAAAGAAGCCATTCAACCAGTAGTGCGCATTGAGTGTTCCGACCGTTAGAGCAAATACCATTGAGATGGCGATCTCCAATAAGCGTGACGTATCAGGAAACAACTTGATGAGGACAAAAGAAGAAAACACCGCGCTGTAGCCAAAGCCAAAACTAATCATGGCACTGGTGAACAGTGGCCCTCCCCAGATACTTTGAGTTGTCACGCTAATCGCGACACAAAACAGGGTGGTCACTAACCAACTCTTAAACCAAGAGTACTGTTTACATCCAGATTCACTCATCAAAATCGTCCTTTAATATTTAATAGAATCATATGACTATCGGGCAAATTAGCGTAAGCAGAATCCTTATTTCCGCCTAAAAAGCGTGCAGCAAGTTCCAGTTCAACCGACGCACTGCCATTGTCTATTGCTTGATAGTTGATCCATTGTGTTGCGATGATTCCGCCGTCTTGTGGGGCGATCATCAGATCCAGAGTTGGGGTAACATCATCCAGCCACGCCCATGTAGATGCGCCATCAGCAAACCAGTGTCGCCAACCACTTGAGTCCAATGACCAGTGCGCCATCAGGTTGTGCTCAACAATATTGGCGTGCTGATACCCCTGCGTGTAAGCACTTGCCAAAGGCTGAGTGGCCGGCATCTGCGATAAGTCTTGGGCTCTATCGATTGCGGTTTGCCACTCAGAATCACTCCATGCGCGACTGTCATACCAATATTCGAGTACGATGTTGTGCCCGGTGTCGTTAGCCCATGTCAGCCCGACAAGAGCTTGAAAAGCATCACCTTGCTCCTCTAGTTGAACTGGCTGATATTGAGCATCAGGCAAACTGTACCCTAGGCTGTGGCGTTGGTAGACCATGGATCCATGAAACTCCCACGCTAGGTTAAGCACCGAAACTAAGCTCGCCCCAAGCAACCCATGTCTGACATCGTCATAGTAGGCGAGCCATTGATACTCATGGTCACCAATCAAGTTGTAGCGCTTAACTCCCACACCTTGTTGTTCACTGGCTCTTTCGAGCTGATTGACCTCTTGAGAACCCCACGAAGAGTCACTGTAAAGCAGGGTCCACTCACCGCTATCGTCAAACATAGAGAGTGATGCGACGCCCGCGCCCTCTTCCGCAACAATACCTACCGGATTTTGTCGGTAGGGCTTTATCACATCCAATGGCCGATAGCCGTAACCAACCCCCCAATCGAGACGCATCTTACCCAGCGTGACATCGATATACTGATCTCCGAACAGCGAATTAGACAAGCTAACACTGTGTTGCCAAAACAGCTCTCGCACGATCAGCTGTGTATCACTGTGACTATCGGGGATCTCTTGTCGGCTCTGTTTGTGGTAAAGGTCGTCGCCTTTAATCGAGAATAGGCCAAGCCATTGAGCATAATTCACTTCAAGATCGAGTAATGCATTCACAGACTGGCGATGATATTCGGGCTCACTCAACCATGGCGTTTTCCGTGATTGCACCGTTTCAGCGTTGACCTGCCAGTCCCAAGCTAGGCTCAGCTGGTTATCATTTGCCAATGCGCTCGCGCTCAATAGAGAAGTTGCAGCGGTGCTCATTGCGACAGCTCGCGCACACCAGCGTTTAGGGCTACTATCTCTCGTTTTCAAACAAGCCAAAGTGTTCATCACAACCAACCTATAGCCCAGACACGCTGTTACGAGACAGGTACGCAGGGTTGTAGTACTTATCCGCCAGTGACTGTTCGCTGATCTCTTGATACTCAATCAAGGTGCGCTTGTTCGGCTGAATCTTATCAAGCAGACTCATTGCCACGACACTAGGTAGACCGTTGCGCTCTCCTTCATCAAACCATGCCTGTTTGGCTAGCTTTCCTGATCTCAAGTAGAGATCGGCTTTGATTGGGAACGCGCGATCAGTGGTTAACCACAAGTCGATCGACTGATAGCTTGCTCCCTTAGTTTTAGCGGTCAGTTTTAATTTATGTGTCGTTACCTGCTCACCGTTGTCCAACCCAACGCTCTCTTGCTGCACCCACTCACCTTGATAATCCTCACTCCAAGTCAGTGTTGAGATGTCACCCACCGAGGCTTCACCCAAAAGTTTCTGCATTGGTGTGATGCGAATAGGTCGGCGCGACTTAGGCATGAGCAACCAGTAGTTGTCTTCAATCATCAGCATCTTTTGCCCAGCTTCCACTGCCGATTTAAAGATCACCAGTGATTCACGATTTGGACGTGTGTAGACGTTGTACTGGCGAGTTTTATCCAACTTATCATTATCAAAAAGGTGCACCACAGACACCACCTTTGAGGCTTGTTCACTGTTGAGTCGGTAGCGATCGGCTTTGACAATCATCTCTGTCACCTGGTCGGCATCAACCGCCCAACTCGAGCCACTAAACACAAACGACAACATCAACAAACACGTCATTACTGTGTGATACCAAACAGTTTGGCTTGCACGTCTATTCGAAATGGCATTTAGGTCATTAAACATAAGTCAGCGCCTCCGTGATAGGTTTGTTTACGCCCTTACGAGCAGCAAAATAAGCAGCAATGAGACAGATAGCAGTCACACCAGCCATGGCGTAGGCCACCAGTTCAAAAGAGAAGTAGATATTTAACGGATAACCATCAGTTCGGCCTGGAGGCGGTGGCATTTGCACATCCACAACCAGTAATAGGACAGTCACAGCCGCGCTGGCGAAGGCGCCGAGCAAACCACCGAGTACCGCTAACAGGCCTGCCTCTTTCAAGAATCCAACAATGATTTCAGATGGATAACTACCCAATGCCGACAGCGTTCCCATCTCTCGAGTGCGCTCTGTGACCGACATAGTCATGGTGTTAAACAGAGAGACGAATACCACCAGTGCCATCACCGCTCCCATGATGCCGAAGATCCGATCGTAGAGATCTTTAACTTTAACGTAGAAGAACGCGCGATCTTGCCACGGAGTGATCTCGATCTGCGAGCTGTCCGCATCGCCGTTGCGCTGTGCCAGCTTTTGTTGCAAGCGTTGATCAACCTGACTTGTCAATTGAGTCTCAAACAGGAATACTGACAGTGTGCTAACTCGATCTGTAGCCAGCAGCTCTTGTGCTTGGCTGATATGAACATACAGCTGGCGTTTATCTAGCTCAGGAACGCCAGTTGAGTAGATACCTTGCACCTTAAAATCGAAGGCATTAAGGGCCCCATCACTAGTGGTCGCGAGCAGCGTAACCCAATCGCCAATGCTCACCTTGAGATTACGCGCCAGGTCTTTCCCCAGCATCACTTGCGGCTCAGAATCGTCGTATCTTGGTGACTCAACACTGGTTAGAGTCTGCCCTTGTCGAACATCTAAAAACGGCCCTTTCATGTCGAATTCACGCTCATTAACACCTGTTCCCATAAAGATGGTCGACTTCGAACCGTTGGAAACAAGGCCACTAAAGTAGACACGTGGCTGAACACCGCGCACATCGCTGTCACCAATGATCAACTTTGTCAGTTCATCTGCGTTGTCTAAACCGTTGCTTAATGGCGTATCTTCGTCTTGCTCAAAGTAACCCGGTGTGCTGAGTGTTAAGTGCCCAGTATCGCGCGCGGTCGACTCTCGCAAAGATTCATAGGTATAGAGTCCATACCCACCTGCTGAAGTGAGTGCGAACACGGCAATCGCCACGATCAAAACTGACAACAAGCTACGACGCCCATTACGTAAGAGATTAAGCCACGCTAGGCGCAGAGAATGTAGAAACCCAAACTGCATTAACTTGCCCATGAGACGGCCTCCTGATTCATTGTTGAGGTCACGATCTTGCCGTCCACCAGCTCAATCACTCGATCACAGCGGCTGGCCATTCTTGGATCATGGGTGGCGACAATAAATGTGGTGCCAAACTCGTGGCCAAGCTCGCGCATAATGTCGATCACTTTATTAGCAGTGTGGCTATCCAAGCTTGCTGTCGGTTCATCGGCAATCACTAACTTAGGCTTGTGGACCAAAGCACGAGCAATCGCGACACGCTGTTGCTGACCACCAGAAAGGTTATCTGGTCGATGGTGAACGTACTGCTCTAAGCCAACACGCATCAACATCTGCTGCGCTTGCTTATGCTGCTCTTCAAGGCTCAAACCATTGAGCATCAGAGGATAAGCAACATTTTCTAGCGCTGTCATGACAGGCACCAGATTGAATTTTTGAAATACATAACCTAAACCGTGACGACGAAAACGCGCAGCTGGGATCGCTTGTTCTGGGTAGGGCTGTCCCTCTATAGAAATCATCCCTTGGTAATCTCGGTCTAACATTCCTAGGATATTGAGCAAGGTACTTTTGCCTGAGCCTGACGGGCCACATAACGCCACCATCTCGCCTTGCTCAATCGCTCCAGAGACTCCATTGAGGGCATGCACTACCTGCTCACCTGTTCTGTATCGCTTTTTAATGGCTTCGAACACTATCATCTTGTTATCTCCCTTGTTCGAACGGATATTATTGAGCCTGACTGACGAGAGCCTTCGCCGTCATGGTTTCAATGTTGCTGCTGTCTTTCTCTTCCATAACCGCTAGCCATGATTGTGCTTGTGTGAGGTCTTCTGCTCGAATCGAAGCGGTGATCGCATAGCGGTAGATCCAAGCGGTGGCAGCAAAATTTTGGTGTGCAAATCCCTCTTCAGATAGCAGGTCTAAATAGAGGTCATAACCACGCTCAAAGTGGTTAAACATGTCAGGTAGAGAGGTATAGGTAGTCGCCGCCATCGCGCGGGTAAGGTAGGCTTCTGGCAAGCCTTGCACTCTCTCCTGCTCAGCCACAGGCTGCTCGATGCTATTTAATAGAGTCAAAGACTTATCAATGGTAGCGAGCCCTTTTTCGACATATTTCATCTTGTTCCAAGGCAGAAAAGCATCGCGCCCTTGAAGGGTTTCTGTACTACCCAAGTAGACCAAAGTCAGCGGTGTTGCCCCCTCTTTGTCGAGGATCGATTTCAGCGCATCATGCGCCGCTTCAACCATCTCTTCATCACCTTGAGCAGCTTGGTTGTACATAGAGAGTGCTTCTGGCGTTGGGTTTGCAAATGTTAATGTCGGAACGATTGACACAAGCCCAATCAAAAGTGAGCGGCTAAATAGAGAAGTAAGCGAATGTGTGTTGTTTGCAGCAGTCATGATTCCTAATCCCTTTCAAATGTTGACGTTGAAAGGTTAACCACAAACTGTCACGCCGTTTTATCAATGCGACGAATGGCAATTATGAGGAGTGAATGGTTGAGTTGGGGAATGAATGGAAAATTCGAAAAGAAAGAATACAACAGATAGGTCAATACATAATCTGATATTGCCCACTTGAGGCCTTAATCAGCGCTGACTCATTTCTGCCCAAAAATCACTTAGATTAAATACTCTGCACAATTCAGAGGGCGTGCGTTTGCCTTACAAATCCTAATATCAAGTTTTGGATAATTTACTCATCATCTTTACTTTCTTTTCTGTGTATCTATACAGTTTATTTAGTTTTAATCTGGTTTGAGTATGAATAATGGCTTGTTTTGTTGAGTACTTAGTCTCGTTTTGTCAATGGGATTTTTGATAAGTTATTGTTTGTTAATATGTTTGTGAGAATCATGCCTTAGATAACAGGCACTGTTAAAAAGTGATAACACGCTGGCGCGTTTCTATATGATGACAGAATACATAGCTCGATGTATTTGCTTTAATTTTTAGTGGTTTATGATAAATTTTTTGATAAACAGGCAGACAGAAAAACGAGACTGCCTGTTATTAAGAATGTTATGCGTCATTACGAGTA
>NZ_JAHGAN010000038.1:0-1541 GCF_030248625.1 Vibrio sp. D420a
AACAGTGCATTCAATCAACTTAACGTTGGTGACAAGGTTGAGGAGACGTTTACTATAACCTCTATCGATGGCACTCCATCCACGATTAAAGTGACCATCAACGGTACGAATGATGCGGCAACCGTCAGCAGCGCGACTGTGGCTGTCGATGAGACAGATAAAGCCATCACAACATCTGGAACCTTGACCAGTACTGATGTCGATAATCCAGATAACGCCTTTACTGCCTCAACTCAGCACGGTACCAACGGTGATTTAACCATCGATGCTAATGGTCATTGGACGTTCACCGCTAACAGCGCGTTCAACCAACTTAACGTCGGCGATAAAGTTGAAGAGACATTCACAGTAACGTCTGTCGATGGAACACCATCCACCATTAAAGTAACCATCAATGGTACTAACGATGCTGCGACGGTTAGCAGTGCGACTGTTGCCGTCGATGAAACAGACACAGCAATAACAACATCTGGAACCTTGACCAGTACTGATGTTGATAATCCAGATAATGCCTTTACTGCTTCAACTCAGCACGGCAGCAACGGGGATTTAACCATTGATGCCAATGGTCACTGGGTCTTCACAGCCAACAGCGCGTTTAATCAGCTTAATGTCGGCCAAAAGGTTGAAGAGACATTTACGGTTACTTCTATCGATGGCACACCTTCGACAATTAAAGTGACCATCAGTGGTACCAACGATGCCGCTACAGTAAGTAGTGCAACGGTAGCCGTTGATGAAACGGACACAGCAATAACAACCTCTGGAACCTTGACCAGTACCGATGTCGATAACCAAAATAGCGCCTTTACTGCTTCGACCCAGCACGGTACTAACGGCGACCTAACCATAGACGCTAATGGTCACTGGGTATTCACTGCCAACAGTGCGTTCAACCAACTCAATGTCGGCGATAAAGTTGAAGAAACATTCGCGGTAACGTCTGTCGATGGTACACCTTCGACAATTAAAGTGACCATCAATGGTACGAATGATGCCGCGACAGTAAGCAGCGCGACTGTCACTGTCGATGAAACGGATCAACCCGTCACGACCTCTGGCACTCTAACCAGCACCGACATTGATAATCAAGATAATGCCTTTACTGCTTCAACTCAGCACGGTACCAACGGCGACTTAACCATTGATGCCAATGGTCACTGGATCTTCACCGCTAACAGCGCATTCAACCAACTTAATGTCGGCGACAAAGTTGAAGAGACATTCACAGTAACGTCTGTCGACGGTACTCCGTCTACTATCAAGGTAACAATAAACGGTACGAATGATGCTGCTACGGTGAGCAGCGCAACTGTGGCTGTCGATGAAACTGACTCAGCAATCACAGCTTCAGGCACCCTAACCAGTACCGATGTCGATAACCCTGACAACACCTTCACCCCAGATACGATCACAGGCACTCATGGTGACCTAACCATAGACGCTAATGGTCACTGGGTATTCACTGCCAACAGTGCGTTCAACCAGCTTAATGTTGGCGATAAAGTTGAAGAGACATTTACGTTAACGTCTGTCGATGG
>NZ_JAHGAN010000039.1:0-530 GCF_030248625.1 Vibrio sp. D420a
AACAGTGCATTCAACCAACTCAACGTTGGCGATAAAGTTGAAGAGACATTCACGGTTGCGTCTGTCGATGGCACGCCATCCATGATTAAAGTAACAATAAACGGTACGAATGATGCGGCTACGGTGAGCAGTGCTACTGTGGCTGTTGATGAAACTGACTCAGCAATTACAACCTCTGGCATCCTAACCAGTACCGATGTCGATAATCCGGATAATACCTTTACACCAGATTCGATCATAGGCACCCATGGGGACTTAACCATTGATGCCAATGGTCATTGGGTGTTTACGGCCAACAGCGCATTCAACCAACTCAACGTTGGCGACAAAGTTGAAGAGACGTTTACGGTTACGTCTGTCGATGGAACACCTTCGACGATTAAAGTGACCATCAATGGCACCAATGATGCAGCTACCGTAAGCAGCGCGACTGTCTCTGTAGATGAAACTGACTCTGCGGTCACAACTTCAGGCACTCTAACCAGTACTGACGTGGATAACCCTGACAACACCTTTACCCCAGATACGAT
>NZ_JAHGAN010000004.1:0-106215 GCF_030248625.1 Vibrio sp. D420a
CACTCCGCCACTTATTCAGACAAAGTTAAGTCTTTAAAACAACTACAGGGGTGTAGCTCCAATTGGCAGAGCAGCGGATTCCAAATCCGCGTGTTGGGAGTTCGAATCTCTCCACCCCTGCCACTTTCAAGGCTCTAGTCGAAAGACTAGAGCCTTTTTACTTTTTGGTGCGAGGGTATATCGTTACTTCCAAGTGATAGAAGTGCTCCTGCTGTTACAATTAAACCTCTCCCTCCCTCTATAGATTTAAATCGGCTCTTACCATTACGAACTGAATACCCCACCTCTATTACCTTCTTATCAACTAAGAAAGATCTCAGAGCCCAATTTTGCTCGTATAAGTTCGTTGTTAGATTTTGTTTTTATGATATTCAGCTATGCTCATAATCATGGGCTGACTTTATAGTAAGAGTGATGAGAGGAGTAAAGAATGCAAATGAAATGGGGGAGTGTTTTGTTATCGCTCTTACTCTGTATGCAATCACAAGCGATCCCAACTCAATGGGAAGGTGTAGATAGCCCTACACGCAATCAAACCAACTCAATAGGCTCTTATGCCAACGGGTGTTTGGATGGAGCACAAGCATTGCCTCTGGAAGGTGTGGGGTATCAGGTTATACGTCCTCAGAGAAAGCGATACTACGGCCATACAAACGCGATTAGGTTTGTAGAAGCACTTGGAAAAACCGTTAACGATAATCTTAATCAAGTACTCATGATTGGCGATATTTCACTTCCACGTGGTGGCCGCTTCTCTTCAGGACACTCAAGCCATCAAACAGGATTAGACATCGATATCTGGTTAAGACTGAATGATCACAACCTCTCACTGAATCAACTCGCGGTACCTACACCAGTCAGTGTAGTTGACTTAACTAACTACAAGTTACGCACCTCAAACTGGCAAAACAATCACTTTGAGGTACTTAGATACGCGGCAAAAGATCCTAATGTAGCCCGTATATTTGTTCACCCTGTTATAAAACAAACACTGTGCGATCAAGAATCAGCGCAAGATGATGAGCGCAATTGGCTTGGAAAGATAAGGCCCTGGTGGGGCCACCATTCTCATTTTCATGTTCGTCTACATTGTCCGCAAGACGCGACTAGCTGTGTCGAGCAAAAAGCGCCACCGAAAGGTGATGGTTGTGGTTATGAGTTAGCGAGTTGGACGCCCAAACAGATACCTGCACCTCCACCGACGAAAGTTGCTAAATCAAAACCAAAGAAAAAAAAGGTGATGCCGGAATATTGTTCAACTGTAATTGCTAATTAAACATTTCAAGCTAAATTACCAGTTTCTGAACAGGTTCAGAAACTGGAGAAATGTCACACTTTTGTCTAGAGTGAGTAAAGAGTAAATAAGAATATCGTTTGATATTTAATCTTTCACAATCCGACAAAAACAAAAACAGAGTCGAAGTGGCATAGTTGGGTCATAACAAGAATGTTTTTGGGGTGACAAATAGGACTTACACGCCGTATATAAGAATTAGAGTCTTGATACCCGTCGATATGTAATTCGAGGACAAAACCATGACAATGATTTGTGCGAAGGAGTTTTCTGAGTGGTTAAGGCATAGATTTAGCAGTGAGGTTTCTGGTGTTTCTTTAACACGAGAAGATTTGAATAGCTTAACGGGGCGACAGCGCGTAGACCCTGGATTTATTAACGATGTGCATTATGAGTTGATGCAATATGGGATGGCCTTCGTAACCGACACAAGTCGAGAGAACTTTTATCTTGTACATGTTTCTCAAGCATCCAATTGGAGAGAGCGGTTGGAGTATCAATTTGAGAAGGACTTGTTCTGCAATATCTACCCGATAGAGAAATCAGGTTAAAAAAAAGGTTCAACTTAATGCTAAGTTGAACCTTTTAGTTTTAGGTGAGGCCTTGAATGATGACGAACTTCTCTAGAAGTTGATCATCGGTTTCGATGTGATTCGGGTCTGTAATGATACATTTTGTAATCGGACATACAGACTGACACGTCGGCTTTTCGTAGTGACCTTTACATTCAGTACAGAGATCAGGGTCGATCTCAAAGATCGTGTCACCCATAGTAATTGCGCCATTTGGGCATTCAGGGTCACACATATCACAGTTAATGCACTTGTCAGTTATTAGCAGAGCCATTGCTTACTTCTCAGTTTTTTAAGTACAGTTACTTACCTGATGCGTTGCGTGTGTCTTGGCCTTCGCTCAAGTTACGCATCAACAAGCCGTACTCTAAGTCTAGATCGGCAGGTACAGGAATAAATACAAAGTGACCGTTACCTTTTGCGTCTTCTACTGCTTCAGACTTACGGTTTTCCATCATCTCTAGTGTGAAAACAACGTTACCTTTCGGTGTCATCATTTCTAAGCTGTCGCCAACTAGGAATTTGTTCTTCACTTCTACTTCCGCTAGATCGCCACGGCGTTTACCTGTGAATTCGCCAACAAATTGTTGAGTATCAGAGATAGAGTAACCGTACTCGTAGTTCTGGTAAGTATCGTGAGTGTGACGACGTAGGAAGCCTTCAGTGTAGCCACGGTGCGCTAGGCTCTCCAGTGTACCCATTAGGCTTTCATCAAATGGCTTGCCTGCTACAGCGTCATCGATAGCTTTACGGTAAACTTGTGCAGTACGAGCACAGTAGTAGAAAGACTTAGTACGACCTTCGATTTTCAATGAGTGAACACCCATCTTCGTTAGACGCTCAACGTGCTGGATTGCGCGAAGGTCTTTTGAGTTCATGATGTAAGTACCATGCTCATCTTCAAACGCAGCCATTTTTTCTTCTGGCTTGTGTGACTCTGAAAGTAGAACCACTTCGTCTGTTGGTTTACCTAGACCTAGTGTGTTGTCTGGACGTTCGTCTTGAACTTCAACATCCTGAATCTCAACACCTGTAGGGTTTGCTTCAACGATTTGACCGTTCTCGTCTTCTTTTGCCGCTTCTGTTTTGTATTCCCAACGACAAGCGTTAGTGCAAGTACCTTGGTTTGGATCGCGCTTGTTCATGTAACCAGAAAGTAGGCAGCGACCAGAGTACGCCATGCAAAGTGCACCGTGAACAAAGATCTCTAGTTCTGTTTCTGGGCAGTGTTCACGGATTTCTTCGATCTCTTCCAGTGATAGTTCACGAGATAGAATTACACGCTCCACACCTTGCGTTGCCCAGAATTTTACCGTTGCCCAGTTAACAGCATTAGCTTGAACTGAAAGGTGAATTGGCATTTCAGGGAATGCTTCACGAACCATCATAATAAGACCAGGATCAGACATGATTAGGGCATCAGGCCCCATATCTACAACTGGTTTAAGGTCGCGAATGAAAGTTTTTAGTTTAGAGTTGTGCGGCTGAATGTTACATACAACATATAACTTTTTGCCTTGAGCATGAGCTTCGTTGATACCAATTTGTAGGTTTTCGTGGTTAAACTCGTTGTTACGAACACGAAGACTGTAACGTGGCTGGCCCGCGTAAACTGCATCTGCGCCGTAGGCGAATGCGTAACGCATGTTTTTAAGGCTTCCTGCCGGTGATAATAGTTCAGGTACAAATGGTTTTTGTGTCGTCATTGCTTCTTTCTCTAATCTGATCTCAAGTCAGGTTGACATCACCAAGTGATATCAAAGGGGCGCAAATTTTACGCTAAAATGAGATCCAACACTAGTTATTTAGGGTAGAAGACAATAATAAAAGCAGGGGTATTAGGGTCTGTTGATCTTTCGAGCTGATTTTTGCAGCGCTTTGTGGGAGATTTCTACAAGGCAGAGGCTTTGATGTGTAGCTAGCCTACATGAAAAGCCGATAACGCAGTAGAGATGAACCACAAAGGCTGCCTGAAGGGTTCGGCTAGAATCGTTTTATGCTTTGTTAAGAAGTATTTACTTAGAGTGACTAGGCTACATACTCCTTGCAGCGCCTAAAACGATTCTAACTCGAACAAAACTTAACCGCGAAAGGCCAACAGACCCTATCAGGCTCTCAAGAGAATCGGCCTTGAGAGCCTAGTTTGATTACGCTTCAGGGTGAGGTAGACCACCTAAAGAATCAAATAGATTTGGTAGGAAAGCGCTGAACTCACCACACAGTAGAGAGAAGTCTGCATCGAATCGTGCAGCTTGATCTTCACGTGGAATGTCGTCGTTTTCGTCTTTAAGATCATCGCTGAACTTCAGGCGCTTGATGCTGCCGTCTTCGCCAAGAATGAATTCAATACGATCTTGCCAGTTCACAGCAAGCTTGGTGACAACTTTATTGGCTTCGATATGGTTCTTGATCTCGTCAGCTTCTAGTTCCTGTTTCTTCACACGAACGATGCCGCCATCTTCTTGGATTGATTTAAGCTCCGCTTCATCTAGCATGTTGATGCCTTGTGGAGTATCACCTGTTTTAACCCATTCTGTTAGAGTTTCATCAATCGCGCGCTCTGGAATCGCAGGCACAACAGGTAAGCTACCCATTGTTTTACGTAGCAGTGCTAATACGTCTTCGGCTTTCTTGTAGCTGCTTGCATCAACAACAATGAAGCCCTCTTTTGGCATGATCAAAGCGTAGGTGAAGTTGCTGCGGCTGAAAGCGCGCGGAAGAAGATCGATGATGATGTCTTCTTTGATGCTGTCTTTCTCTTTTTTCTTCACTGGTTGGCCTGATTCTACTTCAAGCGCTTCTACTTTAGCGTTCAGTGTCTCTTTGATCACTGAAGCGGGTAGCATCTTCTCTTCTTTCTTTGCACAAATCAGAATGCGGTTTTCAGAAACATGCGTCATCATGTCACCGTGCTTACCCATAGCGTGAACCCAACCAAACTTCTGTTTGTCTTGGCTGCCGCAAGGTGTGAAGCGAAATTCTTCTAGCTGCTTCTCTAGCTTGTCTGCATTGAACTCAATATCACGATTGAAGCGATACACTAGGCAATTTTTAAACCACATATACTTTTTCTCATACCTTTTTAGAAGTGGTCCATCATAGGGGATTTGATCGAATTTGTCGTTAATTCGGTATCAAAACTTCTAAAGTGAAACGATTGAGACAGTTATATTAAAATTTGTTTTCAAAGGTCACAAAAGTGTCATAATTAACTCTGATAATGCAATGCGTTGATTAAATACAAAGGCTATTCAATTATGTCGAGAAGGATTCTGGTCGTTGAGGATGAAGCACCAATTCGTGAGATGTTGTGTTTTGTGCTTGAACAAAAAGGCTACCAAGCAGTAGAAGCTGAAGATTACGATACAGCGGTGAACAAGCTATGTGAACCTTTCCCAGATCTAGTATTACTAGATTGGATGCTACCCGGTGGTAGCGGTATTAATTTCATCAAGCATATGAAGCGTGAAGAGTTAACACGCAACATCCCTGTGGTAATGCTGACAGCGCGTGGTGAAGAGGAAGATAAGGTTCGTGGTTTAGAAGTGGGCGCGGATGATTACATCACCAAGCCATTCTCTCCAAAAGAACTGGTCGCTCGTCTGAAAGCAGTGATTCGTCGTGTGACACCAACAGCCCTAGAAGATGTGATTGACGTGCAAGGTCTAAAACTTGACCCTGTATCTCACCGCGTTACCGCGAGTGATGGGCCTGTTGATATGGGACCAACTGAGTTTAAGATGCTGCACTTCTTTATGACGCATCAAGAGCGTGTATACAGCCGTGAGCAGCTACTGAACAATGTTTGGGGTACCAACGTTTACGTAGAAGACCGTACTGTGGATGTACATATTCGTCGTCTTCGCAAAGCACTTGAAGCCGCAGGTCACGATAAACTGATTCAAACAGTTCGCGGTGCTGGCTATCGCTTCTCTACAAAAGCTTAATATATGGCTTCGATGCCCGATTTACGGAGTCCTGAATGGTTGAAAAGTTAACCTGGAAGAAGCTAGCTTGGGAGCTGGCTTTTTTTTACGCACCTTGGTTTATAGTTGGCTGGATATTTGGCTACCTACCTTGGTTGCTGTTGGCTGCTACGGTACTGCAGCTGGCATGGCATCTTCATAACCAAATGCGTCTTTCGGCGTGGTTGTGGGATGAAAAGCGATTAACACCACCTTCAGGTTCTGGAAATTGGGAATCTCTGTTTAACGGTATCTACCGTATGCAGCAGAGACAGCGTCGTAAGCGCAAAGAGCTAACCAATCTAATTCGCCGCTTCCGAAATGGTGCGGAATCTCTACCTGATGCTGTTGTTGTATTTCGTAGTGAAGGCAACATCGTCTGGTGCAACAAGCTTGCCCAATACTTACTCGGCTTTCGTTGGCCGGATGATTCTGGTCAGCCGATCTCGAACCTGATTCGTACTCCTGATTTCATTAAGTACCTCAATAAACAAGATTTCTCTGAACCGTTGGAGATGCCGTCGCCATTGAATGTGGAGCGTATGCTGGAATTGCGTATCGTGCCATACACTGAAGGTGAGCATCTAATGGTAGTACGTGATGTTACTCAGCTTAAACAGCTTGAGGGCATGCGTCGTAACTTCTTTGCTAATGTTTCTCATGAGCTGCGCACGCCAATGACAGTACTTCAAGGCTACCTTGAGATGACTGAAGACCCGGATATGGTTGTCGGCCCAATGTGGAGCAAAGCACATGGTGTGATGACAGAACAGTTGAATCGCATGAATAGCCTAGTGAACCAATTGCTGACGTTATCTAAGATTGAAGCCGCGCCAATGCATGAATTAGATGAGGTGGTGAATGTCCCTGCAATGCTGGAGGTGCTTGAAAAAGAGGCCACCAGTTTGAGTGGTGATAAAGAGCATAAACTTGAGTTTGATATCGATAAGAGCTTGCGTGTTCTCGCCGATGAAGATCAGTTGCGCAGTGCTATCTCTAATCTCGTTTACAACGCAGTGAAGTACACTCCTGCTGGTGCTACGGTGAAGGTGCGTTGGTATCAAACCAGTCAAGGTGCCTGCTTGGATGTCTCTGATACGGGTGATGGTATTGAACCGCAACACCTGCACAGACTGACTGAGCGCTTCTATCGTGTTGATAAGGCTCGCTCTAGGGACACCGGCGGTAGTGGGCTCGGACTCGCTATTGTGAAACATGCGCTCAGCCATCACGACTCACATCTCGAAATACAGAGTGAAGTTGGCGTTGGTAGTCGTTTCTCCTTTACGCTGCCAAGTCGTCTAACTGTTTAATGAGTCAATCGATGAGAAAATTGTCTGTCTCTAGCCTTTTAATTGCCACTCTAACCATGAGTGGCATTGTTCGTTCAGAGCAAACCACGGAATCATTGCCTGACTATGAGAAAGTACATGGCATTTCGGGGAGTTTGCTATCCGTAGGTTCGGACACCTTAGCCGGAATGACGACGCTCTGGATGGAAGAGTTTAAGACTTACTACCCAAACGTTAATGCACAGGTGCAAGCGTCTGGTTCATCAACTGCCCCGCCGGCATTGACTGAAGGTACTGCACACTTAGGCCCAATGAGCCGACCAATGCGCCTGCGCGAGATTGAAGCCTTCGAGCGAGAGCATGGCTATAAGCCGACCGCACTTAAAGTGGCTATCGATGCGATTGGTATCTTTGTTCATAGAGATAACCCTATTGAAGGGCTGAACTTTCGTCAGATTGACGGGATCTTTTCTCAAACGCTACGCTGTGGCGCCAATCAATCCTACGAAACCTGGAACGACCTAGGTATTACCCAAGCTTGGGCCAAGCACCCATTCCAGTTGTTTGGACGAAACTCGGTCTCAGGTACTTATGGTTACTTTAAGATGAATGCGCTATGTGGCGGTGATTTTAAAAACCGTGTCAATGAGCAGCCTGGTTCTGCATCTGTGGTGCAGTCGGTCTCATCATCAATCAGTGGAATCGGCTACTCAGGCATTGGCTATCGAGTTGCAGGGGTTAAATTGATCCCAGTGGCAACGCAAGGTGATGACTATGTTGATGCTACGCGTGAAAACATCATCAATGGCGATTACCCATTATCGCGATTCCTCTACGTATATGTGAACAAGCACCCAGAGAAGCCTCTGTCTCCGGTAGAACAGGAGTTTTTAACGTTTGTGTTCTCAAAGCAGGGACAGGAGTTGGTTGAAAAGGACGGCTACGTAGCGATTCCAAGAGAATTTGCCCAACAAGAGCTAGCTAAAGTTGGGCTGTAATCGCGCTATTTTATGAAGGCTTGGCTGCGGTATTATCATCGAAACTATTTATCATCGAAACTATCGTTGTCGAAGCCATTGTTATTGAAGTCTAGCTGCCAATCGGCTTGCTCCCATAGCTCTTGCTCTTGCGCTAAATCCGCCGCGAGGAGCTTGTTTTCAGTTAGCCATTCAGGGTTGTCACAGCTAAGTTTCCAGTGATCTTTATCTACAAGGTCAATCTTTATATCTAACAGCGGTGCATCATTCCGCTGCCCATTCAATAAGATAGCTAGCCTTAAAATTCGTATTAAACCTATGACCTGTTTCTTTTTGAACAGGTTGAACTCAGGCACCTCTTGAAGCTTTAAAGACTTACGTTGGAATCGTGCCAAAGTAGCCATCACAGACTGCTGCTCGCTGTTGAAGCCTGGCATATTGGTATGCTTTAAGATGTAGGCTGAATGGCGATGAAACCCTTGAAAGCTGATGCTTAGGCCAACTTCATGGAGTAGGGCACTCCAGCTTAGTAGATCAAACAGCTGGCTCTTTTTCTTGATGCCGAGTGAGTCTTGCAGTTGATGGATGAACTCTAACGCCTGTCCCTTAACCCGTGCTGCATGTTCTAAGTCAACCTGATGCTTGAGCGCTAAGTTTTCTGTGGTACGCATCCGAATATCAGAGCGTTGAAAGCGCTCTTCCATTTCGTACAGCAGCCCCTCTCGGAGGGCTCCGTCTGAAAAGTGCATTTCCTTGATCGATAGAGCTTTGAAGACCCCTGTTAGAATTGCGACGCCCGCTGCGAACACAGGTTGTCGTTCAACGGTTAAACCTTTGATATCGATATCTTCAATCGTTTTATGCTCGCACAGAGTTTCGATGAGGTGCTCTAATCTTTTCTCGGTGATGATTGAATCTTCATAGCCTAGACCGATTAAGACTTCTTTGATGGCTTTGATCGTGCCAGAAGAACCTAGAGCGGCTTCCCAACCTTGCTTCTTGTATTGTCCCGCTAGCGATTCGAGACGCTGTTGCGCAGCAATGATGGCTTTGGCAAAGTTTTTTGAGGAGAGTTTGTTGTTGGCGAAATAGCGATGAGTAAAGCTCACACAGCCCATTTGCTTACTGTTGACGAGCCTGGCTTCAAAGCCTTCACCAATGATCAGCTCGGTACTGCCACCGCCAATATCAACCACCAGTTTAGAGTTAGACTCAGGTTGGGTGTGCGCGACGCCAAGATAAATGAGACGAGCTTCTTCTTGGCCAGGGATCACTTCAATTGGAAAAGGAAGGATCTCTCTCGCTCTCTGAATAAAGGTATGAGCATTGTTTGCTTGTCGAAGGGTGTGAGTCGCGGCAATACGAACGTTATCTAACTCAAAACCTTGTAAGCGCTCTGCAAACATCGCTAAGCATTCAAGACCTCGCTCCATAGCACTGTTGCTAAGGTTGGACTGACTGTCTAGGCCTGAACCTAAGCGCACGCGCTGTTTATGGCGGCTCACAAGTTGCAGTTCTTGGCCAATGACCTTAGCAACCACCATGTGGAAACTGTTGGAACCTAAGTCTATGGCGGCGACATTTCGGATTGGCACAGATGCCGCCTCTAGTGAGATGGCATCTAGGGAAGTATTTGGTTCTTGTTTAGAGGAAGCATCGTTAGTTTTGCTCATCGTCTGGCTTTGTTTCCCTGGCTTTTCTGGTGTGCTTTTCGACCTGCTTTAGGTAATCGTAGATGGCGACTTGTGAGCGAACTTTTTTACGGTTACCGCGTGGAACGTAGCTGTTGCTCATTTCTTTATCAATCCACCTTGCTTTAACTGTATCGGTAAAATGGATATTTACAATATCAATAATACGCTGTTTCAAACGTTCATCACGGATTGGCGCAGCGACTTCGATACGGTGATCGATATTTCGAGTCATCCAGTCAGCAGAAGAGATGTAAACCAGAGGATCGCCATCATTGTGAGTGATAATGACGCGAGGGTGCTCAAGGAAGCGATCAATAATGCTAATGATTTCAATATTCTCACTAATGCCTTCGACCCCAGGTACTAAAGAGCACATACCGCGAATGATCATGCGGATTTTCACCCCAGCACTGCTCGCACCATAGAGTTTATTGATCAGACCTTTATCTACGAGGTTGTTCACTTTTAGGGTGATCTGCGCTTTCTTGCCTTCTTTGGCATTTGCAATTTCACCATCGATCAATCGGTAGAGCTTTTTACGAGAATTTCGCGGAGAAACAATTAAGTGGTCGAAGCGTACAGGTCTGTATGGGTTTTCGATGTAACCAAAAACGTTTCGCACCTCGTTGGCCAAGTCTTGGTCGGCTGTGAGTAATGAGAAGTCTGTATAGATGCGCGCATTTTTTTCATGGAAGTTGCCGGTACCGATATGTGCGTAGCGAGTGATTTTTTCCCCCTCGCGACGGCTAATCAATATTAGCTTTGAGTGTATCTTCAAACCGGGAGCGCCAAAGATAACGTGCACGCCTGCTTCTGTGAGTACTTTCGCCCACTCAATGTTGGCTTCTTCATCGAATCGAGCTTGCAACTCAACCACTACCGTAACGCTTTTCCCATTGTGTACCGCATCAATGATCGAGTTTAATAACTTCGAATTCTTGGCTACTCGATAGACGTTTATCTTAATGCTGATCACTTTA
The DNA here is from genome assembly GCF_030248625.1 of Vibrio sp. D420a. NCBI lineage: Bacteria > Pseudomonadati > Pseudomonadota > Gammaproteobacteria > Vibrionales > Vibrionaceae > Vibrio > Vibrio sp. D420a. Next base: position 10,775 of record NZ_JAHGAN010000004.1, read on the forward strand.
GGATCGAACGACGCTTGGCGAACTAACTCAGTGATATGATCAAAGGTGTGGTAAGGGTAATAGAGCAGGATATCTTTCTCTTTGATCGCATTAAAGGTGTTGTGGTGGTGATCGAAGTCGGCGCACTTCATTGGCGGCAGAGGCTTATTCTCTAAATACTCTCGCCCCATATTTGGAAAGGCAATAAAGTCCTTGAAGTTATGATAGCGCCCACCCGGAATTAAGCTGTCATAGTTGGACATCCCAAGCTTTTCACACAAGAAGCTGAGCATGTTCTCTGGCATTGTGTGTTCGTAAACGAACCTTACAGGCATTGCACTCAATCTTTGCGCAACCCCTTCAGACATCTGTTCTAGCAAGCTATGTTCGACCTCAAAACTCAGATCATATTCAGCGTCACGGGTCATTTTCATGGCGTAACAATTAAGGCTATCGTATTCAAAGAATCCTTTGAAAAGGTCGTCAATACAGTAGCGAATAATGTTGTCGAGCAGAATGATGGTCTTACGGCGCTTGCCTTTTGGCTCTGGCACTTTGACGAAACGTGGAAGGTGATCGGTCGGTATTTCGATCAGGGCATAACTCGATTGCTGATCTTTTTCTAACTCAACGGTGAGGTATGCATATTCATCTTTCAGAAACTGTAATACGTCGATCTCATCGGTCATCAGTAGCGGAGTAATGTGAGGGAGTATCTCTTTACGAAAGTACTTTCGGATCCACTTAATCTGAGATTCATTGAGTTGTGTTTCGTTGACGAGAAAGATGCGTCGTCTTGCCATCTCTAGAATCAATTCATTGTAGAGTTCATCAAACCTTTGATTGAGTTTTAGTGCTTTGGTTTGCATTTTAGCCAAGAGGTGCTTTGAATTATCATTAATACCGCGTTCTTGGTTAATTAAGATTCGACGTTTGACATCAGCAAAGCGAACTTTGTAAAACTCATCTAAATTGTTGGAAAAAATACCCAAAAATCGGACACGCTCTATCAAAGGAACATGTTTATCTGCGGACTCTTGCAATACCCTCTCATTAAAAGAGAGCCAGCTAAGTTCCTTTTCTATGTAGAGTTTTTCCGCATTCATTAAGACTCTCCTCGATTGACTGACGTGTTTTTTGGGGCTTAAATTATAAAAAATAAGCAGCGTATGCTCATTTTGTTACGGTATTATTGCAATTGAAAGTTTATGCAAAAGTTGCTACTAGTTTCAGTTATTTAATGTGACCTGTAATATAATTGTCATCTAATCGAAATATTATGATATTAGCTCAAAAAAGTAGACAGAAAGATGACCCCTAGCCAATTCTCACTGAAAGAAAAAGACAAGAAGCGATGGTTGAAAGACCGTCTTGTCCGCTTTTCTGTGACGTGCGGCGGGGTAAGTGTTCTGGCAGCTTTAGTACTTATCTTTATCTACCTTGCAATGGTTATCCTACCGGTATTTTCTGATGCAGATATTCAGGTAAGTGACAATCGCAAGTCTCTCACTGTAAATAACGCTGTTGCGCTCTCGGTTGATGAATACGGGCAACACGCTTTTACTATTGAAAACTCAGGTAAAGTTCAGTTTTGGGACTTAGATACACAAAACTCAGACTCTTATTTTTCTGAGCAGGTCATCGATGCCCCTATCGCGTTCGCTCGAAACACGCCTGCTGAAAATTGGTTCGCTTTTGCTACGAAAAGTGGTGACATTAGCTTTTTCTCTCCTGAATTCAGTGCGCCACTCTACAAACCAAACAGTGTTGCCGAACCTAAAGTTCAACGCCTAAAGACGATTGAACGCTTCTTACTAGCAACAGAAAGTAACGGAGCTGAGATTGAACATTTTGCTTTCTCACGTCATGGCTCACAGCTGACCATTACTGCTCAATTGACTGATCAGCGTTTGTTGGTGAAATGGTACCAAGCCGATCTTCAAGGCAACTATCATCTGCAAGCGAATCAATGGCTCTCTACTAAGTTTAGTCAACAAGATCAGATCTTGATGACGCCTGATGGCAAAACGCTTTACTTAAGATCAGACTCTGAACTGGCGGTACTTACGCTCAATCAGCACCATTTCTCGGTCAGGGAGCTGGTGGATTTGAGTTTGAGCGATGAAAAACACGCGGTGAAGAAAATTGATCTTCTGTCTGGTGCTTATTCTTTGCTTGTGACCCATAACGATGGTCAGGTGTCACAATGGTTTGATGTGCTGAAGGATAAACAGCGTAGCCTAACTCATATTCGAGATTTTCAGTTAGCTGAAGAAGTACAATTCATTCTGCCGGACACCTATCGCAAAGGCTTTTATAGTTTTTACGAAAACGGCACATTGCAAAGCCATTACACGACCAGTGAAAAACTGTCTCTGTTTGAACGTGCTTTTGATAAGTCACCAGAGTTGGCGGCGATGTCTGCCAACGAGTTGCACCTAGTGGCTTTGATAGACGATGAAATTCGAGTGGCAGCGGTCGACAATGAATATCCGCAGATCTCACTCTCATCGCTCTGGCAGAAGGTATGGTACGAAAGCTACCCAGAACCGGCTTACGTGTGGCAGTCGACATCAGCGAATGATGACTTTGAAGAGAAATTCAGTTTAATCCCGATCACTTTCGGTACCATAAAAGCCGCGCTGTTTGCGATGCTTTTTGCGACGCCGATAGCGGTGTTGGGCGCGATTTATACCGCGTATTTCATGTCTCCAAGAATGCGTCGAGTGGTGAAGCCGTCGATTGAATTAATGGAAGCTTTACCTACGGTGATTATCGGCTTCTTAGCCGGTCTATGGTTTGCGCCTATTGTCGAAACCCATCTCACCGCGGTCTTCTCGTTAATGGTGGCGCTGCCATTAAGCGCATTGTTGGCGGGGTTAGTTTGGTACGTATTGCCTAAAGGTTTTACTCGTCGATTTTCTAACGGCTGGCACGCACTGATCTTAATTCCTGTGTTAATTGTTACCATCGTTGGTGTATTTGTACTCGGGAATCAGATTGAGGCTCTTTTGTTCGGTGGGGATATTCGTACTTTCCTTGCTGGCTACGGCATTGGCTTTGACCAAAGAAACGCGCTGGTGGTTGGTTTTGCTATGGGCTTTGCTGTTATTCCTACCATCTTTACTATCGCGGAAGATGCGATCTTCTCTGTGCCTAAGCATCTCTCAGACGGTTCATTGGCCTTAGGCGCTACTGCATGGCAAACACTGATTTATGTTGTGTTGCTGACGGCGAGTCCCGGTATTTTCTCTGCGATCATGATGGGGCTAGGGCGTGCTGTTGGCGAAACCATGATTGTTCTGATGGCGACTGGCAATACGCCTATTTTGGATTGGAACATATTAGAGGGGATGAGAACTCTGTCTGCGACCATTGCGGTTGAACTGCCTGAATCTGAAGTCGGTGGTTCCCATTTCCGCCTATTGTTCTTAGCTGCGTTGCTGCTGTTTGTCTTCACCTTTGCCGTAAACTTCTTGGCGGAGTGGGTAAGACAACGACTGCGCGACAAGTATCGTGCGTTATAGTGTTAAAGGAGCAGCATAGTATTCATGGCCAATAAATTTAAATCTCTATTGAACTGGGTTAAGTCAGGTTCTCCTTGGATCTGGCTGACCGGTGGCGCGGTTAGTATCAGTATGCTTTCCGTGCTTGGTTTGATGCTCCTAATTGGTTGGAAAGGGCTTACGTACTTTTGGCCAGCACCACTCTACCAATGGCAACTTGACGATTCAGCGCAGTCACAAGTCGAATTGAATGGTTCTCCGGATCGCCTTATTGGTCAACTCTATGAAAACAAATACATTCCCATCGCTCAGATTCCTCAGTCTCAAGAGCATCTATCTGAGCAGCAGCTTGCGACAGGGTTGGTGAAACGCCTAAGTATTAAAGTGGCGAATCGTGAGCTGTATCCGGCAGATTTCGTATCGATTCTAGATATCAACTTACAGCAGCCAACAGAGCCGAAAGAGTGGGCGGTGATTGAGCGTAGCCGTGGTGGTTACTTCTTTGGTAAACCGGTTCGTTTTGAGAGTGCAGCTGGCTCGAGTGTGACTGATATTGACCAGTCCTTAGAAGATGGCCTTGCGTTTGCCGATGTACTTCGTGAAGAGACGTCGCGGATTGTAAATCAAGAGATCCGTGGGATCAGTTGGCAGCTAGAGAAGCTAAGGCTTGAAAAGCGCAAACTAGAGCTGAACGAGACGGTCAGTGATAGCTATTTGAAAAGTTATGAGGACACGCGACGTGCACTCAATGAACAGCTTGATGATGCCGAACTGCGCTTAGAACAACTCAGAACCCAACTCAACATTGAAAGTCTAATTGTCGAAGATATGACAGGACAACAAGTGGAAATCCCACTCAGTCATATCTTAGATTATTGGTACCCAAACCAAATGAACTATGCTGAGAAAGTAACGCACTGGTTCAAACAGATCTGGAAGTTCTTGTCGGAAAACCCAAGAGAGTCGAACTCTGAAGGGGGCGTTTTCCCTGCTATTTTCGGCACAGTGCTGTTGGTTATCTTAATGTCGATCGTAGTGATGCCTCTTGGTGTTATCGCTGCGATCTACCTCCATGAGTATGCAAAGACCAATGCACTCACGCGTTTGATTCGTATCGCGGTAATCAACTTAGCCGGTGTTCCTTCGATTGTTTATGGGGTATTTGGCTTAGGTTTCTTTGTTTACACCATCGGTGGCTCGATCGATACGCTGTTTTATGCCGAGCGTTTACCGGCTCCGACCTTTGGTACCCCGGGGCTTTTATGGTCTTCATTGACCTTGGCAGTTTTAACACTGCCTGTCGTTATTGTGACGACAGAGGAAGGTTTAACACGAATTCCTAGCGCTGTTCGTCACGGTTCGTTAGCGTTAGGGGCAACCCAGTTCGAAACCTTATGGCGAATTGTATTGCCAATGGCAAGTCCGGCAATCATCACCGGTTTGATACTAGCGATTGCGCGTGCCGCAGGTGAAGTTGCGCCGTTAATGCTGGTGGGTGTGGTAAAGCTGGCTTCAAGCCTTCCGGTTGATGGGCAGTTTCCATACGTTCATTTAGATCGTAAGTTCATGCATTTAGGTTTCCATATTTATGATGTTGGTTTTCAAACGTCCAATATCGAAGCTGCTAGACCTCTGGTGTACGCCACGTCGTTTCTTCTGGTTACCGTGATTGTAGGGTTAAATCTGACTGCGATTAATATTCGCAACAATTTGCGTGAGAAGTACCGAACCTTAGGACAAGATTAGATGTTTTCAATTAATGAAACCTTGGGTTATTACGCCCCACTTGATGTTCATAATCTGACGGATGAGCAGACAGCTATCTCAATTGAGGGGCTCAACCTTCATTATAAAGAGAGCCAAGCGCTCGACGACATCTCAATGAAGATCCCTAAAGGGCAGGTGACTGCGTTTATCGGGCCATCGGGTTGTGGTAAATCTACCTTGTTGCGCTGTATTAACCGAATGAATGATTTGGTGGAAGGATGCCAAGTCTCTGGCAAAGTGAAGCTTTACGGTCACAATGTCTATGACCCTCAAGTTGATGTTGCCACCTTACGCCGACGCGTGGGCATGGTTTTTCAGAGACCAAACCCTTTCCCGAAATCGATCTATGAGAACGTGGTTTACGGTTTACGCCTGCAAGGTATGAGTAACAGTCGCGATCTTGATGATGCAGTTGAACGCTCTTTGCGTGCAGCGGCTTTATGGGATGAGGTAAAAGACAGGTTGCATGAAAACGCATTTGGTCTGTCTGGCGGTCAACAGCAGCGACTGGTGATTGCGCGTGCGGTGGCGATTGAACCTGAAGTACTGTTACTGGATGAGCCAACGTCGGCACTGGATCCTATCTCTACTCTGACGATTGAAGAGCTGATTAACGATCTTAAAACGCAATACACGGTAGTGATTGTGACTCACAACATGCAACAAGCAGCGCGAGTCAGTGACCATACCGCGTTTATTCATATGGGGAAGTTGATCGAGTACTCAGATACCGACTCAATCTTTACTTCGCCATTGAAAAATCAAACAGAAGACTACATTACAGGAAGATACGGTTAAGTTTGCTATCTCTATAGCAAATCATCATTTAGGAGCTGACATGCATTTCGGTCGTCATATATCTGGACAATTTAACGTGGAGCTTGAGTCTATACGTACTCATGTTCTGACTATGGGCGGCCTCGTGGAGCAGCAGCTCTCTTTTGCAATGCAGGCGCTGCATAAAGACGATATAGAATTGGCTAAGAAAGTGATCCGTGATGATCACAAGGTCAATGCGATGGAAGTTTCGATCGATGAAGCCTGTACTCGAATCATTGCTAAGCGACAACCAACAGCCAAAGATCTCCGCTTGATAATGGCGATTATCAAAACCATTACCGACCTTGAGCGCATTGGTGATGTTGCCTCTAAGATTGCGCAGGGGGCGATTGATATCCCATCGACTAAGAATCAGAAGTTTCATGTTTCCCTAGAGCCACTATGTCGACATGCAATTGCTATGTTGCATCAAGTTCTTGATGCTTTTGCGCGTATGGATGTCGATGCGGCAGCAGAAGTCCATAAGCTTGACGATAAACTCGATGCAGAATATGAAGCGGTGATTCGCCAGCTGATGACCTACATGATGGAAGACCCGAAGAATATTCCCAATATTCTACAAGTGATGTGGTCGGCTCGCGCTATTGAGCGTGTTGGTGATCGATGCCAAAACATTTGTGAGTACATCATCTACTTTGTGAAAGGAAAAGATGTACGTCATCTAGGAAACCAAAGCCTAGATGACGCACTGAAGTAGTCTGAGAATCTGAATTCTGATCCTAGAAGCTAATGACGGCACCAAGGTTAAAGTTAATCGTGGTGTCATAAGGGATATAAGTTTTGTTATGGTCGAATATGTTAATATCGGCTCCCGCTCTAAGTGCCAGCACTGAAGTTGCTTGGTAAACGTAAGCTCCCCCAATACTTAAACCAGTCTTACTCGGTAAAGCTTTGTTAAACAATTAATTGTGATTGAGGATAACGTTTTTTATGGCTCTAATTTTTTCTGAACTAGTGACAGGAATCAGGTAATCATCGATATCCTGATTTCCCATTTTTGCCTCTGACGTTCTATTCATTAAGCTATCACGAGTGGTTTTCCCTGATAGGTGCAGTGCATTGACCTTCGATGATTGTAAAAGAAGTGACGCATTTTCAGCATTGACACCAGCCCCGGCCATTATATCGATGCGACCTTTAGCAAGCTTAACCATATCGCCTAAAACTTCTATTCCGCTCTCGGCCGTTGGCGCGAGCCCTGAAGTCAGTACTCGTTCAAAGCCAAGTTGAATCGCTTGTTCTAGAGCAAGCTTATAATTTGGAGAGACATCAATTGCTCGGTGGAGAGTCATGCCGAGATTCAGGCATTTCGCTTTTTGGGTCAATTTCTCTAAAGTATTCATATCCAAAGAGCCATCTGACTTAGTGACTCCCAGAACAACACCTGTTAGCCCAGCGATAGAGGCTGCTTCAATATCTTCTAGCATGCATTCAATGTCTTCTGCATCGAAGATGAAGTCGCCTTGCCTTGGGCGAATCATTGCGTAAACAGGAATTGAAGATAGCTGTGCCGCTTTTTTCATAAAGCCAAAGCTTGGGGTGAGTCCGCCTAAGGCGAGAGATGAACACAGTTCTATGCGATCAGCACCACCTTCTACAGCAAGGTGAAGGGACTCAAGGTTATCGATACATACTTCTAATTCAGGTTTCATTCTTTCATTCCGAAGAGGGGATAACTGGATGATAGCAATAGCATGTAATGAAAGGGTAGAGAGAAAAGGAACGAAATAGGGGTAAATCTTTTAGGTATTCGTTGCCTCAATTTAGAGGTTCGAGATAAGTGGATAAGAAGGTTTACTGCCAACATAAGAAAAGCCCGAAGCGTGAACTTCGGGCTTTTTATAAAGACTTTACTTCTTAACTGATTGGCGTTGCACTTTGTGCTATTGCTTTACGCTTCTTGTGCCTTGGGCTACTAAGAGAGCTTCCAACCATTCACCCGTGTTGAGTCGGGCTTAAGAATGTAATTACTTGCTTAGGTCGTCTGCGTGCTCAGATAGGAATGCTGCAACACCTTTTGGAGATGCGTCCATACCTGATTTACCTTCTTCCCATTGTGCAGGACAAACTTCACCGTTCTTCTCGTGGAAGTTTAGTGCGTCAACCATGCGTAGCATTTCGTCGATGTTACGGCCTAGTGGTAGGTCGTTAACTACTTGGTGACGTACAAGACCGTCAGCGTCGATTAGGAAAGAACCACGGAAAGCAACGCCAGCTTCTGGGTGCTCAACGTCGTATGCTTTACAGATTTCGTGCTTAACGTCAGCTACTAGTGGGTACTTAACTTGACCGATACCGCCATCTTCGATAGCAGTGTTACGCCATGCGTTGTGAGAGAATTGAGAATCGATAGAAACACCGATTACTTCAACGCCTTTAGCTTGGAAATCTTCTAGACGGTTGTCGAAAGCGATAAGCTCAGAAGGACAAACGAATGTGAAGTCTAGTGGGTAGAAGAAAACAACCGCTTTCTTACCTTTTGTGAATTCTGCGAAGTTGAAGTTATCAACGATTTCGCCGTTACCTAGAACAGCTGCTGCAGTAAAGTCAGGGGCTTGACGACCTACTAGTACCATTTTGGAATCTCCTAAAAAATTAGTTGGCCCAACACTTCTTTGATTGGGCTCCGTTTCTACGCGACAAACTATAGTACAATCGGTACTATAGAAAAAAGCGAATTAAATAGATTGAGTTCATCGAAAAAAACGATAAACCCTCTCTTTGTCCTTTCCAAGTCTATCGACCATTCAGGAAGCGTAGACTCAAATTTATCTTACTCATATTACAAAGTAATTTCATGAATAAATGGCCAAGTCTTAAGCAACTTCACTATCTAGTGACACTCCATGAAACACGTCACTTTGGTGATGCCGCTGAGCGTTGTTTCGTGAGTCAATCGACTCTAAGTAAAGGTATACAAAATCTTGAAGAGTTGATTGGGTGTCCTCTATACGAAAAGAAAGATAAGAAGAGCCCACTGGTGTTTACTCATGCTGGTGAGCAGGTGGTGGAGCATGGGCGCGAGCTATTAGCTAAAGGGCAAGATTTAGTTGAGCTAGGGCGACTATGCCAAGGCGGCGACATGCAAGGTCAACTTAAAGTGGGTTGTATTCCGACGATTGCCCCTTTTCTTCTATGTAATCTCGTTCAAGAGGTCAATGTTCGCTTCCCAGAATTGAACATGTTGCTGCGTGAAGATACCACTACCAATTTGTTGGCTGCGTTACGCCAGGGTGAACTAGATGTCTTGATATTGGCATTACCTGTCGATATTGATGGAATGGAAAGCCAAATTGTCGGCAGTGACCCGTTTCGAATGATCATCAGTCGCAATCAAGCGGATGCGATTCGCACGCCAATCAAATATGCAGATCTTCCAGATGAATCAGTGTTCCTTTTAGAAAAAGAGCACTGTCTAACGGAACATGCGGTGTCGGCATGTCAATTGACCGCCAAAGAGAAGATCAACCCGTTCTCTGCAACCAGCCTTCACACGCTAGTGCAAATGGTAGCGAATGGTCTAGGCACTACATTCATTCCTCAGATGGCGATTGATCATGGCTTGATTGAGAACCAGAACCTAGTGGTGGTTGATGCGCCGGGGCAGCAAGCCCACCGTCATATTGGCTTAGTTTGGCGTCCTAGCTCTTCACGAGTAAGTACATTCAATCAGTTGGCAGAAGTTGTGTCGGAATTACTTTAATCTTTTTTCTATTCACGATAGCAATAAGTATTAAGTCAGATTTCCTGATAGCTTGAACAAAAGCACACTGCATTTTGTGTGCTTTTTAGTATTTTGTTCTGTTGAAATGATTTTGTTTAACGGCAAATAATTGAGAGCTTGTTAAGTAGCTTTCATTCATTTGTGAAATTTCACACGCCTAATTTTACACATCTTTTTTGGCTCCCTGTTTAACTTCCTTGATGCATATGCTTATCTGTGGTTGAAGGCTAACGACATTCTCACGTTTACTCTAAATCAAACGGTTGTTTTAAACTGGGTGTTGCCCAATTTTTCAACGTAATAAAATTACGTAAATCCTCGAAGAGTAAGCTGTGAAAAAGCCACTTAGATCACAACGATATAAAGCTTTGAATTTAACTTTTCATTAACTTTAGACCTTTTGCTCTACCTTGATTTGGGGTAGATTAACTGCATGAAGACTAAGACTTATGTCTAGCTGCAGCTCACTTGTAATCGATTTCAAATTTGGAGATGGTAATAAGCGAAAGCAACATGGAGCAGACATACATCGACGAGCAATCCCCCATAATATTAATCAGCTTGTCGACGCAAAATGTAGTTTTTGAGTTACAAACGTTCTTAGCGTTATAGCTCTTATTTAGATTGATAGAGATAGTGTCGAAACAGGGAAGTATGTTTGCTACATAAAAACCAAAGCAGACATACCTTACGCCACAGGCAAGCTTGAGGGATTAGGTACCCTTTCACCTAGCCCTTAAGTTATTTTCCCGAAATGAAGCCCAAACCTTTTTACCTGCGCAAAGGCGCACGATGTGAAATCAAGGAGTGCAGTGATAAGTGAAGCAATAAGTAGGAAGGCCGCCTACCTATACAAGAATGAAAACCAGATCGAGCAATAACAAGATTCCTTACTGTTTACAGGAACGCATGAAACCCTGACCTTCGAGCGGCCCAATCCAGCCGCTCATTTTTTTGTCTGTCATCTATCAAAATTCACCGAGCGAGATGAACGGAATCAAGCTTGTTGAATTCGACTTAGACAATAAGCCAGCTTTAAAGAGCGTGTACTACACCTCAATCTCTTCAGGTTCACTCTCTTCTTGCAGCTCCAGTAGATTGATGGCAATGGTCACAAAGTCACTGTCTGTGATGATGCCAACCAACTCACCGTGCTCTACAACGGGTAGACAGCCCACTTTGTGCTTTTGCATATAAATAGCCGACTCTTTCAATCCTGCTCTCGGTTCAACCGACATGACGTTCTTGTGCATGATTTCATTGAGAGGTGTGGCGAGAGTATAAGATTGAGCTTGAGGGATGTTTTGTAGGCTGGATTCTTGAGCGGCAAGGACGTCGCGTTGGGTAACAACACCGAGCAATTTTCTGTCTGCATCTACAACTGGAATGTGCCGAATATCCAAAGCTTCCATGGTGTGTTTAGCATCGGCGAGTGAGTGTGAGCGCAATAGGGTATGAGGGTTGCGAGTCATCATGTCTTCAACCTTGATCATACGGACCTCCTTATTATTCTATTTTACTGCTTCTACTATAAATTTATCTCCCCAAAATATCTGAGAGCTAACTCATTATTGGGTGACTTTTATGCAACAAATGTCGTTAAAGTCATGTACGATTTCGAGTCGATTTTTTACGCCTATTTACAATAATCAGGTACTCAAAACCTTGCTATTGCGTCACGTGCGCCTATACTAGCCCACTGCGAAAAATTTAGTCGCGGCTTCGTGTCGTCTACTGAATTGACCTCATCCAACTAAACAAGACTAGAAGAATGCAAGTTTCAGATTTTCACTTTGACCTACCCGATGAACTCATTGCTCGCTACCCACAAGAGGAGCGCACAGCAAGCCGCCTATTAAAGCTAGATGGCAATACGGGTAACCTAAATGATGGCTCATTTAAAGACGTTCTAGACTTGGTTGAACCAGGTGACTTAGTGGTCTTCAATAACACTCGAGTTATCCCTGCACGTGTTTTCGGTCGCAAGGCTTCAGGCGGTAAGCTAGAAGTGCTTGTAGAGCGCATGTTGGATGAGAAAAGCATTCTTGCACACGTTCGTTGTTCAAAATCACCAAAGCCAGGCACACAGTTGTTCTTGGGTGAGAACGATGAATATGAAGCAGAGATGGTCGCACGTCATGATGCACTGTTTGAGATTCGCTTTACTTCTGAAGAGAGCGTTCTAGATATCTTGAACAGCGTTGGTCATATGCCGCTGCCACCTTACATCGATCGTCCAGATGAAGACGCGGATAAAGAGCGTTACCAGACGGTCTATAATGAGAAACCGGGTGCGGTAGCTGCACCAACGGCAGGTCTTCACTTTGATGACAAGCTAATGGCTGACATTAAAGCTAAAGGTGTTGAGTTTGCTTATGTGACCCTTCACGTTGGTGCGGGTACATTCCAACCAGTAAAAGTGGACAACATCAACGACCACCACATGCACGCTGAGTATGTTGAAGTACCACAAGAAGTGGTTGATGCAATCGCGGCAACTAAAGCTCGCGGTGGTCGTATCATTGCTGTTGGGACTACATCAGTTCGCTCTCTTGAGAGTGCTGCACAAGATGCTCTGAAGAAAGGTACTGAGCTTGTGCCATTCTTTGGTGATACAGAGATCTTCATCTTCCCTGGTTATGAGTACCAACTGGTGGATTGTCTGATCACTAACTTCCACCTGCCAGAATCAACTCTGATCATGCTGGTGAGTGCTTTTGCTGGTTACGACAACGTGATGGGTGCTTACGATCATGCCGTCAAGAGCGAGTACCGCTTCTTCAGCTATGGTGACGCGATGTTCATCAACAAAAAAACAAGCTAATTTTAGCCAGTAATAAGCGATATAAATAGAATTTACGGGTGCTAGCAGTAGGCTAGGAGAGAGGTTGAACATCAGTCTCTTTCTCGCAAGGAATCCGCGACCGCTCCTCATAGAGTCTTAAGACGAACTTAAGCTCTGAATTAACAGTCAGATTGTTTCTCTGGCATATTGGAGGCTTCGTGAAATTAAAATACGAACTTAAGAAAACAAACGCTGGTGCACGTCGTGGTCAACTTCAGTTTGAACGCGGTACCGTTGAAACACCAGCATTCATGCCTGTAGGTACTTACGGTACTGTAAAAGGTATGACTCCTGAAGAAGTAAAAGACACAGGTGCTGAAATCCTGCTGGGTAACACATTCCACCTATGGCTACGTCCTGGTCAAGAGATCATGAAAATGCACGGTGACTTGCACGATTTCATGAACTGGCAAGGTCCTATCCTTACCGATTCAGGCGGCTTCCAAGTATTCAGCTTAGGTGCAATGCGTAAAATCACTGAAGAGGGTGTACATTTCCGTAACCCAGTAAACGGTGACAAGATCTTCATGGACGCAGAAAAGTCGATGGAAATCCAAAAAGACCTAGGTTCAGACATCGTTATGATCTTCGATGAGTGTACGCCTTACCCTGCGACACACAAAGAAGCGAAAGATTCTATGGAGATGTCTCTACGTTGGGCTGAGCGTTCACGTAACCACTTCGACAAACTTGAAAACCCGAACTCACTATTCGGTATCGTTCAAGGTGGTGTGTACGAAGACCTACGTGATGTCTCTGTTAAAGGCCTAACTGAAATTGGCTTTGACGGTTACGCGGTTGGTGGTCTAGCAGTAGGCGAACCAAAAGAAGACATGCACCGCATTCTTGAGCACACATGTCCTCAACTGCCTGAAGATAAGCCTCGCTACCTAATGGGCGTGGGTAAACCTGAAGACCTAGTTGAAGGTGTTCGTCGTGGTATCGACATGTTTGACTGTGTAATGCCAACGCGAAATGCACGTAACGGCCACCTATTTGTGACTGAAGGTGTGATCAAGATCCGTAATGCGAAGCATAAAACGGATACAACGCCACTAGATTCAGAGTGTGACTGTTACACTTGTAAGAACTACAGCAAGTCTTACCTACATCATCTAGACCGTTGTAACGAAATCCTAGGTGCGCGTTTGAACACGATTCACAACCTGCGCTTCTACCAACGTGTTATGTCTGATATCCGTAAAGCGATTGATGAAGACCGTTTTGAAGAGTTTGTGGAAGAGTTCTACGCAAGAATGGGACGTGAAGTTCCACCACTGGGTAAAGAATCTTAGTATTTCTTTTGCGAGCCCCGTCTCTATTCATAGGGATGGGGCTTGAAAATAAAGGGATGCAACCCAATAAGACAAACAATTACGAAAATATAAATAGAGGATGTTTTAATGTTTATTTCTCAAGCACATGCAGCAGCAGAAGGTGCACCAGCTGGCGGCGGTTTTGAAATGCTAATCATGCTAGGTATGTTCGCGGTGATCTTCTACTTCATGATCTACCGTCCACAAGCTAAGCGTGTTAAAGAGCACAAAAATCTAATGGCTTCTATGGGTAAAGGCGACGAAGTTCTAACAAGCGGTGGTCTAATCGGTAAGATTACTAAAATCGCTGAAGACAACGACTACGTTGCAATCGAACTAAACCCAAACAACGAAGTAGTGATCAAGAAAGACTTCGTTACAGCAGTGCTACCAAAAGGTACTCTGAAATCTCTATAAACAGCTAGAGGATCCTCGCTGTGCTAAACCGTTATCCGTTATGGAAGTACCTGATGGTGATGTTTACCATTGCCATCGCTGCGTTGTACGCACTTCCAAATCTATACGGTGAAGATCCGGCAGTTCAAGTTACAGGGGCGCGTGGCGCCTCTGTAGATATGTCTACGCTGGATACTGTCACCAAAGCTCTTGAAGCCGAGAGCCTTCCTACTAAATCCGTTGCTCTAGAAAACGGTTCTATTCTTGTACGCTTTAACGATACCGATACTCAAATCAGTGCGCGTGATGTGATCACTGAAGCTTTGAATGAAGATGTTATCGTTGCCTTAAACTTAGCGGCTTCAACTCCAGACTGGCTTGAATCAATTGGTGCGGCACCAATGAAGCTTGGCCTTGACCTACGTGGTGGTGTTCACTTCTTGATGGAAGTGGATATGGACGCTGCAATGGAAAAGCTGGTGGGCCAACAAGAAGAAGCGTTCCGTAGCGAACTTCGTGAAGAGAAAATCCGTTACCGTGCAATTCGTCCATCTGGTAAAGATGCGGTTGAAGTATTGCTGCGTAACGAGGAACAACTTGCAGCAGCGAAAACGTTGCTAGAGTCTCTGCACCCAGATATGACTTTCGTTGATTCTGAGTCGAATGGTCGTTTCTCTCTGATTGCTAACTTTACTGAAACGCGTCTTCAAGAGATCCGTAACTACGCTGTAGAGCAGAACATCACTATCCTTCGTAACCGTGTTAACGAATTGGGTGTTGCTGAGCCGCTGGTTCAACGTCAAGGCGCAAGCCGTATCGTAGTTGAACTACCAGGCGTTCAAGACACAGCTCGTGCAAAAGAGATTCTTGGCGCAACTGCAACGCTTGAATTCCGTGAAGTCGATAGCTCTGCGGATCTGGCTGCAGCTGCGGCAGGTCGTGCACCAGCAGGTAGCGAAATCAAGCAAGACCGTGATGGTCGCCCTGTTGTTCTTAAAAAGCGCGTTATCCTAGGCGGTTCGAGCATTACAGATGCAAGCTCAAGTGTTGATGAATATGGTCGTCCTCAAGTTAACATCTCGCTAGACAGCGAAGGTGGTAGCAAGATGTCTGCATTCTCTCGTCAAAATATCGGTAAGCTAATGGCAACCGTATTTGCAGAGTACAAAGACAGCGGTCGTAAGACACCTGAAGGCAAAGTGATTCTGAGTAAGCATGAAGAAGTGATTAACCAAGCAACGATTCAATCTGCGCTAGGCCGTAACTTCCGTATTACTGGTATCGATTCTGCTGCTGAAGCACACAATCTTGCACTTCTTTTACGTGCCGGTGCTCTGATTGCACCTATCTCGATTGTTGAAGAACGTACCATTGGTCCATCTATGGGTCAGCAGAACATTGACATGGGTATCATGGCGATGATCTGGGGTATGGCTGCAGTAATGCTATTTACGCTTATTTACTACCGTCGCTTTGGCTTGATTGCTAACGTAGCGCTAATGGCGAACTTGGTGTTGATTATCGGTGTGATGTCGATGATTCCAGGTGCGACGATGACGCTACCGGGTATCGCAGGTATCGTCCTGACGGTCGGTATGGCGGTCGATGCGAACGTACTTATTTTCGAACGTATTCGAGAAGAGCTGCGTGAAGGTCGTAGCCCACAACAAGCGATTCACCAAGGTTATGCGAATGCATTCAGCACCATCGCCGATGCCAACATCACTACGCTTCTAACAGCAATCATTCTATTTGCTGTTGGTACGGGTGCGATTAAAGGCTTCGCGGTAACGCTGTCTATCGGTATTCTGACCTCTATGTTTACAGCTATAGTAGGTACACGTTGTATCGTGAACCTGATGTATGGCGGTAAGCGTGTAAACAAACTGTCGATCTAAGGCTAGGAATTAATATGTTTCAGATTCTAAAAGCAGACAAATTGATCGACTTTATGCGTTGGTCAAAGGTAGCTTTTGTTCTTTCTATCTTAATGATTGGTACAGCCATCTTTACTCTATCAACCAAGTCGTTGAACTGGGGTCTAGATTTTACTGGCGGTACCCTGATTGAAGTTGGTTTTGAGCAACCAGCGAACCTTGAAAACATCCGTTCGGCACTAGAGGCAAAAGGCTTTGGTGATGCGACCGTTCAGAACTTCGGTTCTGCTCGTGATGTTATGGTTCGTCTACGTCCACGTGAAGGTGTGGCGGGCGAAACGCTAGGCAACCAGATTCTATCAGCTATCGAACAAGGTACAGGTGAGCAAGTTGAAATGCGCCGTATTGAGTTCGTTGGTCCAAACGTTGGTGATGAGCTAACAGAAGCGGGTGGCTTAGCTATCCTTGTTTCTCTTATCTGTATCTTGATCTACGTATCGGTACGATTTGAATGGCGTTTGGCTGCAGGTGCGGTACTCGCATTGGCGCACGACGTTATCATCACGCTGGGTGTTTTCTCTTTGATGCAAATCGAAGTGGATTTGACCATCGTAGCGGCCTTGCTAACGGTTGTCGGTTACTCACTCAACGATACCATTGTTGTATTCGACCGTATCCGTGAAAACTTCCGTAAGATGCGTAAAGGCGAAGCGCCTGAAGTACTGAACAGCTCAATCACTCAAACACTGAGCCGTACATTGATCACTTCTGGTACAACCTTGTTCGTAGTTATCGCTCTATTTGTACAGGGCGGCGCGATGATTCACGGTTTCGCTACAGCACTTCTACTGGGTATCACAGTAGGTACTTACTCTTCTATCTATGTTGCTTCGGCACTAGCAATGAAGTTGGGTATAACTCGTGAACACCTAATGCCACCTCAAGTGGAAAAAGAAGGTGAAGAGTTTGACGAAATGCCATAGGCGCTATGCTGAATGACATTTACAAACCAAAAAAAACCGCTAGGCAACTAGCGGTTTTTTTATGCCTGCATTTTGTGGGTAAGATAAAGGCAAAGTACGTTCGAAGACAGTTGTATTAAATATTACCAAGCGCCATCATACTCGCATCTCGCATCTCGCATCTCGCATCTCGCATCTCGCATCTCGCATCTCGCATCTCTGATTAACGGATACAAAAAAGCCCCACATGTGCGAGGCTTTGAATTTTCTGGCACTCTATTTTATAGAGGCTAGCTACGTAAGTAAGGACTGAATTACTTCAGCATACCTTCGTTTGCGTTCTCACGAACGTGCTTAAGAATTGCTTTAACACCGCGTGCGCTTGAAGCAACAACGTTACCAGACTTCATGTAGTCAGTACCGCCAGCGAAATCAGTCAGGATTGCGCCTGCTTCACGTGCGATTAGATCACCTGCAGCCATATCCCATGGTTTTAGGTCTAGCTCTAGGTAACCGTCAACACGGCCAGCTGCTAGGTAACATAGGTCTAGTGCTGGAGAACCAGTACGACGGAAGTCAGAACAATCAACGAATAGACCAGAGATGATCTTCATGAAAGATTCAGAGTGTTGCTTAGCTTTGAATGGGAAACCTGCAGCTAGGATAGAACCTTGTAGGTCTTTCAGCTGAGTTACACGCATACGAGCGTTGTTTAGTTGAGCGCCAGCGCCACGTTGAGCTGTGAATAGCTCGTTTAGCATTGGGTCGTAAACACACGCTACTTCAGTACGGCCGTTCATGCGAACTGCGATAGATACTGCGAAGTGTGGGAAGCCTTTAACGAAGTTGTTCGTGCCATCTAGTGGGTCAACGATCCATTGAACATCAGAGTCTTTACCTTCAGTAAGACCGTTCTCTTCAGAAACAATGCTGTGCTCTGGGTAAGAAGCTTTGATTGTTTCAATAATCATGTATTCAGCTTCTTTAGCAATATTTACAACGTAGTCGTTGTTGCCTTTCAAAGATGTTTCGATCTTATCAGTTGTTTCTAGAGATTTAGCAATGTGATTGCCTGCTTTACGCGCAGCGCGAATAGCAATGTTTAGCATTGGATGCATATGGAAATTCCCACAAGATGTTAAAGAACGATTTAAAGCGGCGGCGAGTATACCAAAGTTTTTGTAAAAGGGAAGTGGTTATTTTTTGAACTCTTGAAATCACATTCCTGTTAGGGTCTGACCATTTTACTTTGTGATGTGTTAATATCTCGCGATTATTTTTAAAGTGGTGTCATATAGCATGTTAGACAATGTAAAAGTCGTTCTCGTTGGTACTTCTCACTCGGGTAATATCGGCTCTGCCGCTCGTGCGATGAAAGTAATGGGTTTAAGCCAATTAGTATTGGTGGATCCTCAGTGTGAAGTAGATGAGCAAACAATGGCTTTGGCAGCAGGTGCTGGTGACATCGCAGAGAACGCGGTCATCGTATCGACGTTAGAAGAAGCGGTAAAAGATTGTGGTCTAGTTGTAGGCTCTAGTGCTCGTTCTCGCACGCTAGAGTGGCCGATGCTAGAGCCACGTGAGTGTGGTGAGAAGTTCGCTATCGAAGGACAAAAGCATCCAGTAGCGCTTATCTTTGGCCGTGAACGTACCGGTTTAACAAATGAAGAGCTACAAAAGTGTCACTACCACGTTTGCATTCCAGCGAACCCAGAGTACAGCTCATTAAACCTAGCGATGGCGGTACAGACATTGAGTTATGAAGTTCGTGTTGCGCACCTAAATCAAGAGGCTAGCCAGTACCCTCCACAAGCTGAAGATGAATACCCACGTCACGAAGAGCTCGAAATGTTCTACGAGCACCTTGAAAAAGTGATTACTGATACCCAATTCATCTCTAAGGACAAACCAGGTCAGGTGATGAATAAACTTCGTCGTCTGTTTAGCCGTGCACGCCCTGAAATCCAAGAAATTAATACCCTTCGTGGTATTTTGACCTCGGTTGAGAAGTCTCAAAAGGGCGAATAAGTACCCACAAATTCCGTAAGGGTGAATACCTGACTAAAATAGTCAACTAAATACTTGACCAATTTAGTCAGGTATGGGAAGATTCCAACCACATAAACAATGTGGATACGGTGTGATATGAAACTTACATCTAAAGGAAGATATGCGGTCACAGCTATGCTAGATGTAGCACTGCATTCGCAAAAAAGCCCTGTACCTTTGGCTGACATCTCTGAACGTCAAGGTATTTCGTTATCTTACTTAGAACAACTTTTTTCTAAGTTGCGCAAAGCTGGCCTGGTGGCAAGTGTGCGCGGTCCTGGTGGTGGTTACCGCTTGGGCGCAGAAGCTGGTGACATTGCTGTCGGAACAGTGATCGCCGCCGTTGATGAATCGGTTGATGCTACTAAGTGTCACGGTCGTGGTGATTGCCAAGGTGGCACACGTTGCCTTACGCACACACTGTGGCGTGATCTAAGCTCCCGCATCAGCAGCTTCTTAAACGACATTACGCTCGGTGAGCTAATGAAAGACAACGAAGTTTTAGAAATTTCTGATCGTCAAGATATCGATCTTGCGGTTAATAATGGTTTTGCACATAAAAATACGAGCACTACAACGATTAGTGCAGCACCTCACGGTGTTAATGCCCGCTCTTAGCGGTCAGTTTTTACATTGGAGTAGAAAATGAAACTGCCTATTTACTTTGACTATTCAGCTACTTGCCCAGTTGATTCTCGTGTTGCTGAAAAAATGGTTCAGTGTATGACGATGGACGGTAACTTCGGTAACCCAGCATCTCGTTCACACCGTTACGGCTGGCAAGCAGAAGAGTCAGTAGATAATGCTCGTGAGCAAATTGCCGATCTCCTGAATGCAGATCCACGTGAAATCGTATTCACGTCTGGTGCAACAGAATCTGACAACCTTGCTATTAAAGGTGCTGCGCACTTTTACGAGAAGAAAGGTAAGCACGTAATCACGTGCAAAACAGAACACAAAGCGGTTCTTGATCCATGTCGCCAACTTGAGCGTGAAGGCTACGAGGTAACTTACCTAGAGCCAGAATCAAACGGCATCATCGATCTAGACAAGCTACAAGCTGCAATGCGTGAAGATACAGTGCTTGTTTCTATCATGCACGTAAACAACGAAATCGGCGTTATCCAAGATATCAATGCAATCGGCGAACTATGTCGTTCACGCAAGATCATCTTCCACGTTGATGCGGCTCAGTCTGCGGGTAAAATTCCACTAGACGTACAAGAGACTAAAGTTGACCTAATCTCACTTTCAGCTCACAAAATGTACGGTCCTAAAGGTATCGGCGCACTTTACGTTCGCCGTAAGCCTCGTATTCGTCTTGAAGCTCAAATGCACGGTGGTGGTCATGAGCGTGGTTTCCGCTCTGGTACACTAGCGACACACCAAATCGTTGGTATGGGTGAAGCGTGTGCTATCGCTAAACAAGATATGCAGAAAGATTATGACCACGCACTAGCGCTACGTGAGCGTCTACTGAAAGGTGTTCAAGACCTTGAAGCCGTAACGGTAAACGGTGACCTAGACCAGCGTGTTCCGCACAACCTAAACGTGAGCTTTGCTTTTGTTGAAGGTGAGTCTCTGCTTATGTCTCTAAAAGACCTAGCAGTATCATCAGGTTCTGCATGTACATCTGCAAGCTTAGAGCCATCTTACGTTCTACGTGCTCTTGGTCTGAACGATGAACTGGCACACAGCTCAGTACGTTTCTCATTCGGCCGTTTTACAACGGAAGAAGAAGTTGACTACGCAATCGCACAGATTCGTGTAGCAGTAAACAAATTACGCGACATGTCTCCTCTATGGGATATGTATAAAGAAGGGATTGATCTGGACACTGTTGAGTGGGCACATCACTAATCTCACGGATATAGAGGATTCGAGGTAACTATCATGGCATATAGCGAAAAAGTAATTGATCACTACGAAAACCCACGTAACGTAGGTTCGTTTGATAAAGAAGATCCAAATGTAGGTAGCGGCATGGTTGGCGCACCAGCATGTGGTGACGTAATGAAACTGCAAATCAAGGTAACACCAGAAGGTATTATCGAAGATGCAAAATTTAAGACATACGGTTGTGGTAGTGCAATCGCGTCTAGCTCACTAGTTACTGAGTGGGTTAAAGGTAAGAGCATCGATGAAGCAGCTGCAATCAAAAACTCTGAAATTGCAGAAGAGCTAGAGCTTCCACCAGTGAAAGTTCACTGTTCGATTCTTGCTGAAGATGCAATTAAAGCAGCCGTTGCGGATTACAAAAAGAAGCGTTAATTGTACCCCGTAGCGAATCGTTGTAAAAAAATAGTAATATTAGGGAGTGCGTTTTGCACTCCCACTGAGTTCTCAAATTATTAAAACAAGGTTGTAGTATGGCCATCACCATGACAGAGACGGCGGCAAGCCGAGTTCAAGCATTCCTAGATAACCGAGGTAAAGGTATCGGGTTACGTTTGGGCGTAAAAACCACTGGCTGTTCAGGTATGGCATATGTACTTGAGTTCGTTGACGAACTTAATGAAGAAGACCAAGTATTTGAGCACTCAGGTGTTAAGGTCATCATTGATCCTAAGAGCTTGGTTTACCTAGATGGCACTGAGCTTGATTATGTAAAAGAAGGCCTAAACGAAGGTTTTGAGTTCAACAACCCAAATGCGAAAGGCGAGTGTGGTTGTGGTGAGAGCTTTAATGTATAAGTGCTTCAATGGCTAAGCATCTATTGTAAGCGCATCGATTGTAAGCAACGTACAATTAGGCTCTGCATCAGGGCCTAAAATTAGGACCACCTTTACATGAATCATTTCGAATTATTTGGGCTACCACTTCAGTTTCAACTGGATGGTAGCCTTCTTGCTTCTCAGTTTAGAGATCTGCAGCGTCAATTTCACCCTGACAACTTTGCTACTGCCTCCGAGCGTGATCGCTTGCTAGCGGTGCAAAAAGCTTCTCAAATCAATGACGCTTATCAGGTACTTAAGAACCCAATTAGTCGCGCAGAGCACCTATTAGTGCAGAATGGCGTTGATATTCGTGGTGAACAGCAAACCATGCAAGATCCAATGTTCCTTATGGAGCAGATGGAACTGCGTGAAGAATTAGAGCATATCGCAGCAAGCCCAGATGGTGCTGACGAGCTGTTCGACTTCGATACTAAAGTCGGCAAAATGTACAAACAACTCCTTGCGCAGATCGAGCAACAGCTGGATCAAGCCGCATGGGAAGAAGCCGCCGACAGTGTTCGTAAACTGAAATTCATCGCAAAACTCAAGAAAGAAATAGAACAAGTCGAAGATCACCTGCTCGACTAGCGACTAGATAAAAGGAATCCTCATGGCATTACTTCAAATTGCAGAACCAGGACAAAGCTCAGCACCGCATGAGCATAAGCTGGCTGTGGGTATCGACCTAGGTACCACCAACTCTCTTGTTGCCTCGGTTCGCAGTGGTGAAGCGACGACTTTAGCGGATGCTCAAGGCCGCTCAATTTTGCCTTCTGTGGTTCACTATCAAGCTGATTCTCACACTACTGGCCAAGAGGCTCGTGATTGTGCACAGACTGATCCACAGAACACCATCATTTCAGTGAAACGTCTTATTGGTCGTTCATTGGCTGATATTCAGCAGCGTTACCCATCACTGCCTTATCAATTTGAAGAGAGCGATAATGGCTTACCAGTTATTCGTACTGAACAAGGCACTAAGAACCCAATTCAAGTATCGGCTGATATCTTGCGTACTCTGGGTCAACGTGCCGAGTCTACGCTAGGCGGTGAGCTTGCAGGTGCGGTCATTACTGTTCCAGCATACTTCGACGATGCGCAGCGTGCTGGTACAAAAGACGCGGCGCAACTGGCTGGTCTTCATGTTCTTCGCCTTTTGAATGAGCCGACGGCTGCTGCGATTGCTTATGGTCTAGATTCAGGTCAAGAAGGCGTGATTGCGGTATACGATTTGGGTGGTGGTACGTTTGATATCTCTATCCTGCGTCTATCAAAAGGCGTATTTGAAGTATTGGCAACTGGTGGTGACTCTGCGCTAGGTGGTGACGATTTTGACCATTTAGTTGCTGAGCACTTCCAACAGCAAGCCGGTTTGACTGAGCTGACTGCTGAACAAAGCCGTGTTCTGCTAGATGCTGCGACGGATGCAAAAATCCGCCTTTCTGTAGAAGAGCAAGTTGACGTAGAAGTACTTGGTTGGAATGGAACCCTGACTCGTGATGAGTTTAACGACATCATCAAGCCACTGGTTAAGAAAACTCTGATGTCTTGTCGTCGTGCATTGAAAGATGCTGATGTAGACGCCGATGAAGTGCTTGAAGTTGTTATGGTAGGTGGTTCAACTCGTACTTTGTTTGTTCGTGAAATGGTCGGTGGCTTCTTTGGTCGCACACCGCTGACGAGCATTAACCCTGATGAAGTGGTTGCGATTGGTGCTTCAATTCAAGCGGATATCCTAGCGGGCAACAAGCCAGATGCTGAAATGCTGCTATTAGACGTAATCCCACTTTCACTGGGTATCGAAACCATGGGTGGTCTAGTAGAGAAGATCATTCCTCGTAACACCACTATTCCTGTTGCTCGTGCGCAAGAGTTTACGACCTTTAAAGATGGTCAAACGGCAATGACGGTTCATACTGTTCAAGGTGAACGAGAGATGGTTGATGACTGTCGTTCATTAGCTCGTTTTGCTCTTAAAGGTATTCCGCCTATGGCTGCGGGTGCAGCGCATATTCGCGTAACTTACCAAGTGGATGCAGACGGTCTTTTGTCTGTGACAGCAATGGAAAAGAGCACGGGCGTTCAAGCGGAAATCCAAGTTAAGCCATCATACGGTCTAAGCGATGATGAAGTGGCTAACATGCTCAAAGACTCAATGACATACGCAAAAGAAGACATGCAAGCTCGTGCACTAGCTGAGCAGCGTGTAGAAGCGGATCGTGTGATTGAAGGTCTAATTGCAGCAATGCAGGCTGATGGCGACGAGCTGCTTAACGAACAAGAGAAACAACAGCTACTACAAGCGATTGAGTCTTTGATCGAAAAGCGTAACGGTGATGACGTTGATGCCATTGAGCTAGAGATTAAGAATACAGACAAAGCGAGCCAAGATTTTGCTTCTCGTCGTATGGATAAATCAATTCGTGCTGCACTGTCAGGTCAGTCAGTCGATAATATTTAATAGTTAGAGAATAGATAAACATGCCAAAGATTATTGTTTTACCTCACGAAGATCTATGTCCAGAAGGCGCAGTGCTAGAAGCAGAAACTGGCGAGACGGTACTTGATGTTGCACTAAAGGCAGGCATTGGTATTGAGCATGCATGTGAAAAGTCGTGTGCATGTACAACGTGTCACGTTGTAATTCGTGAAGGTTTCGATTCACTAGAAGAGAGCGACGATCTTGAAGATGACATGCTAGATAAAGCATGGGGTCTAGAGATGGAATCTCGTCTAGGTTGTCAGGCAAAAGTTGCGGACGAAGATCTCGTTGTTGAGATTCCAAAATACACGCTAAACCTAGCTTCTGAAGATCACTAAAACTCAAGCCGAATGGCGAAGATTTTAGTAAAACTGGCTTAGAATAATAGTGTATTAGAGGCGCATGAGTGCCTTTAACTAATAAGGAAATGATATGAGCTTAAAGTGGATTGACTCGCGAGATATCGCGATTGAACTATGCGACTTATACCCTGATACGGATCCAAAAACAGTACGTTTTACCGATCTGCACCAATGGATATTAGATCTTGAAGACTTCGATGATGAACCAAATCACTCGAATGAGAAGATTCTTGAGGCCATCATTCTATGCTGGATGGATGAGATGGACTAACGTCCTGCGCTCATTTTTAACTTGGTGATAGAGATAAGCTCTCTGAAAACACAGCCAAGTTAACAATTCTTACTAAAAAAAGCGGACCTTATGGTCCGTTTTTTTATCAAAATGACATTTTACTCCTACATAATGCTAACATCAGTTCGCTAATAAAAAATAATCTGAATCACTAAGGTAACGTGGTTCAAAGACAAGGAGAAATCATGTCTACACAGATGTCAGTATTTTTAAGTCAAGAGCCTGCCCAGCCTCAGTGGGGAGACAAGGCTATCCTTTCATTTTCAGAAGCAGGTGCGACAATCCACCTAGCAGGAGGCCACGATCTAGGCGCAGTTCAACGTGCTGGTCGTAAACTTGACGGACAAGGTATTTCGTTCATTTCACTGCAAGGCGAAGGTTGGGATCTGGAGAGCGTTTGGGCTTTCCACCAAGGTTATCGCGGTCCTAAAAAGCAAACCACGCTAGAGTGGGGCGAGCTACCAGAAGCGGACCAAGCTGAGCTAGAAGCTCGTATTCGCGCGACAGACTGGACTCGTGACATCATCAATAAAACAGCAGAAGAAGTTGCACCGCGTCAGCTGGCAACGATGGCTGCTGAATACATCAAATCTATCGCGCCTGAAGGCACAGTAAAAGCGAAGATCGTTAAAGACAAAGACCTACTTACTGAAGGTTGGGAAGGCATCTACGCTGTTGGTCGCGGTTCTGAGCGCACGTCAGCAATGCTACAATTAGACTTCAACCCAACGGGTGATGAAAACGCGCCAGTATTTGCGTGTCTAGTAGGTAAGGGTATCACTTTCGATTCAGGCGGCTACAGCATCAAACCTGGTCAATTTATGACTGCGATGAAAGCAGACATGGGCGGCGCAGCAACAATTACTGGCGGTCTAGGTCTAGCAATCGAGCGTGGCTTGAATAAGCGTATTAAGCTTATCCTATGTTGTGCAGAGAACATGATCTCGGGTCGTGCTCTTAAGCTTGGCGATATTATCACCTACAAAAATGGCACCACGGTAGAAATCATGAACACCGACGCTGAAGGTCGTTTGGTACTCGCTGATGGTCTGATGTACGCAAGTGAGCAAAATCCAGAGCTTATCATCGACTGTGCAACACTGACTGGAGCGGCGAAGAATGCTCTAGGTAACGATTACCACGCACTAATGAGCTTTGACGATGAGCTTTCTCACCAAGCGCTAACTGCAGCAAATCAAGAGAAAGAAGGTCTATGGCCACTTCCATTGGCTGACTTCCACCGCGGCATGCTGCCATCAAACTTTGCTGATCTATCTAACATCAGCACTGGCGATTACACTCCGGGTGCAAGTACTGCAGCGGCATTCTTGTCTTACTTTGTTAATGACTACAAGAAAGGCTGGCTACACATGGACTGCGCGGGTACATACCGTAAGTCACCAAGTGATAAATGGGCAGCAGGCGCGACAGGCATGGGTGTTCGCACTCTGGCTCGTCTACTTATCGAGCAAGCAAAATAATTATAAAATCAGGCAGCTATCGGCTGCCTGATTGTTACCTAAACTCAATCAATGAGGGCAGGTGTCGTTTTAAATAACAACAAAAATGAAGTGAAGGAACCCCTATGGCTCTAGAAAGAACGTTCTCAATTGTTAAGCCAGATGCTGTTAAACGTAACTTGATCGGCGAAATCTACCACCGCATTGAAAAAGCGGGCCTACAAATCGTTGCAGCTAAAATGGTGCACTTAACAGAAGAGCAAGCGAGCAGTTTTTACGCGGAACACGAAGGCAAAGAATTCTTCCCAGCTCTTAAAGAGTTTATGACGTCTGGTCCTATCATGGTTCAGGTACTAGAAGGCGAAGATGCAATTTGTCGTTACCGCGAACTAATGGGTAAAACAAACCCAGAAGAAGCGGCGTGCGGTACTATCCGTGCAGACTACGCAATCAGCATGCGTTACAACTCAGTACACGGCAGCGACAGCCCAGAGTCGGCAGCGCGCGAGATTGAGTTCTTCTTCCCTGAATCTGAAATTTGCCCACGTCCTGCTGAATAAGTAATGGGTTAACGATTCTCAAGGCTTCACTACGGTGAGGCCTTTTTTGTATGTGGATTTTACGTAGTTGGAGATTTCAGACATCTCGTTCCTCGATTCTGGAATGACAACGAAAAGAGCGGCTAGTCGTAACGTCATTCCCGATAGCGACGAAGGAGCGTAGTCGGGAATCTCTGTTTGTTGTTGGAGATTCCAGACATCTCGTCCCTCGATTCTGGAATGACGAGAAGGAGAGCGGTTAGTTCTACCGTCATTCCCGATAGTGACGAAGGAGTGTAGTCGGGAATCTCGCTCTTATTTCTAGAATTGTAAGTAATCAAAGAGGGTTGTGTGAATTTTAATCACTTAACTTTGAATGTCTTAGTAAACACAGGGTTTTACAACCCTTGTTGAAGATGCGTAAAGGCTGTACAATTCGCGCCCTTAATTATTGTTCCGTCATTGAGAGGCACCATGACCACAGCTAAAGTCAATCTACTCGATTTTGATCGTAAAGGTCTTCGTAAATTTTTCACAGAAGAATTGAATGAGAAAGCTTTTCGAGCAGATCAAGTAATGAAGTGGATGTACCACTTCGGTGTCGATGACTTCGAAAACATGAACAACATCAACAAAAAGTTGCGTGAGAAACTTCAACGTCGCTGTGAGATTGTTGCACCTGTTGTTTCTGAAGCTCAACACTCTTCTGACGGTACAATCAAATGGGCAATGCGTGTTGGCGACCAAGACGTTGAAACGGTATACATCCCGGATGGTGACCGTGCGACGCTGTGTGTATCATCACAAGTGGGTTGTGCCCTTGAGTGTAAGTTCTGTTCTACTGCACAACAAGGCTTCAACCGTAACCTAAAAGTATCTGAGATTGTTGGCCAAATCTGGCGTGCCTCTCGTGAGATCGGTCTTGAGAAAGAGACAGGTCGCCGCCCAATTACGAACGTGGTAATGATGGGTATGGGTGAACCTCTACTTAACATGAAAAACCTAATGCCATCATTAGAAATCATGTTGGATGATCTTGGCTTCGCTCTGTCTAAGCGTCGTGTAACCGTATCGACTTCTGGTGTTGTATCAGGTCTTGACCAAATGACGGGTAACATTGATGTTGCACTAGCAATCTCACTACACGCTCCAAATGACAAGCTACGTAGCGAAATCATGCCAATCAATGATCGTTGGGATATTGAAGACTTCCTAGCATCGGTTCGTCGTTACATTGCATCTTCAAACGCAAACCGCGGTAAAGTTACTGTTGAGTACGTGCTGCTTGATCATGTAAATGACGATATGGACCACGCGCGTGAACTTGCTGAGCTAATGAAAGATACGCCATGTAAGATTAACCTGATTCCATTCAACCCATATCCAGGTTCACCTTACAAGAAACCAAGCAACTCTCGTATTGACCGTTTCCAGAAAACACTGATGGAATACGACTACACAGTGACAGTACGTAAGACCCGTGGTGACGATATCGATGCTGCATGTGGTCAGTTGGTAGGTGATGTTATCGACCGTACCAAACGAACTAAGCAAAAAGCCGCTGCGGAAACTATTCCAGTAAAAGCGCTTTAATCCGCTCTCCGTTTTAATAACAAGCCAGAAGTTTACTTCTGGCTTGTTTGTTTTTGACCGTTTATCACTGTTTTCCTGTTTATTACGCCACGATTTTTTACATTTTTCGTTAAATTTTGTACAAAACCATGAGCTAACGGTAAATTTTGTCGAAAGTGTTTTTGCCTTGTCATGGCATTAGCTTATGATTAAATCAGCTTAAACTCAGTTTAAGTGCTTACTTGCTACTCGAACCATCAATATGTCTATTTACTAGGTTGGCATTGAACAGATAGCTGCCTGAGAAAACCCTTTTGCATAGCAGTGCGTGGTTTTCGTTTTCAAAAGGTTTTTGGTGCGAGTCGCAGGACAAATTCCACAAAGAGTGGGTTGTAAGATTGAGCGTAAACGACAATAAAAAATGGCTCTCGACAACCGACGATAATATTTAGAAGTTCAACTTTATGAACACAGAACAAGATACACAAACTCCACAAGCGGCAGCTCCTGTATTGGAAGCTGGTACGATCCTTAAAAATCGACGTGAGTCGTTAGGTTTAACCCAACAGCAAGTCTCTTCTCGCTTAAAGCTGCGCGTTAGCTTGATTCAGCAGATTGAAGACAACCAATTTGATTCAGACCAAGTCGCCACCTTTATGCGTGGTTACGTACGTTCGTACGCCAAATACGTCAATTTGGATGAGAAAGTGGTTCTAGAGGCTTTAGATCACGCTGGTGATGTTCAGCATCAAGAACAAGAGATGATGAGCTTCTCGCGCAAAACCAAAACGGAGAAGCACAACAGCCGTATTATGCTGCTAACTTGGAGTATCTTCGCGGTTATTGCTGGTATCTCTTCACTTTGGTGGTGGCAGAATCAGCAGCAAGATACGCTTTCTCAATCATTTGTAGCTGAAGAGACTGCAGAAGAAGTGGTGGTCGATGATCTCAGTGACGACCAACTCACTACCTCTCTCGATCTGATTGAAGCTGAAACACCGGTAGTTGAAGCGCCTCAAGTTGTTGACAGCGAAGTGATGGCAGACGCCAGTGTTGCAACAGAAACGATGGAAGCTGACGTTGCTCCCGAGGCTGAAGTACCTGCGGAACCTGTAGTGGCTGCTGTAGAGACAGAAGTCGCTGAACCAGAAGTCGTAATACCAGAACCTGTATCTAATGAGTTAGTAATGCAATTTAGCTCTGATTGCTGGATTCAAGTGAAAGACGCGACAGGCAGAACGCTGTCGACGGGCATTAAAAAAGCAGGTCAATCACTCAATTTATCAGGTGAAACTCCGTATAAAGTGGTTATTGGTGCTCCAGAAGCCGTCTCAATGACATTTGCGAGTGAACCTGTCGACCTTTCTGGGTATACTTCAGGCAAAGTAGCTAGAATAACCTTACCTTAGAGTTAATATGCAACACGAATCTCCTATTATTCGTCGCAAGTCGACCCGCATTTATGTGGGCGACGTGCCGATCGGTGATGGTGCACCAATTGCTGTGCAATCCATGACTAATACTCGAACAACAGACGTTGCGGCGACTGTTGCTCAAATTAAATCGCTAGAAAATGTCGGTGCTGACATTGTACGTGTCTCTGTTCCAACGATGGATGCAGCAGAAGCGTTCAAGCAGATCAAACAGCAAGTATCTGTACCTTTGGTCGCAGACATCCATTTCGACTACCGTATCGCTCTCAAAGTAGCAGAGTACGGCGTTGACTGTTTACGTATCAACCCAGGTAATATCGGTAATGAGAGCCGTATTCGCTCTGTGGTTGACTGCGCTCGCGATAAAAATATCCCGATTCGTATTGGTGTTAACGGTGGTTCTCTAGAAAAAGACATTCAAGAGAAGTACACAGAGCCAACAGCAGAAGCGCTCGTTGAATCTGCAATGCGCCATGTGGACATTCTTGATCGTCTTAACTTTGATCAGTTTAAGGTCAGTGTTAAAGCATCAGACGTATTCCTAGCGGTAGGTTCATACCGTCTATTAGCACAGAAGATCGATCAACCTCTACACTTAGGTATTACAGAAGCGGGCGGTGCTCGTGCGGGTGCGGTGAAGTCATCTGTTGGCTTAGGTATGCTTCTATCAGAAGGTATCGGTGATACGCTGCGTATCTCTCTAGCTGCAGATCCTGTTGAAGAGATCAAAGTTGGCTTTGATATTCTTAAGTCTTTGCGTATTCGCTCGCGCGGTATCAACTTTATCGCTTGCCCAAGCTGCTCTCGCCAAGAGTTTGATGTTATTAATACGGTTAATGCATTAGAAGAGCGTTTAGAAGACGTGATTACACCAATGGATGTATCGATCATCGGTTGTGTGGTAAACGGCCCTGGTGAAGCAGAAGTATCGCATTTAGGCCTTGCGGGTAGTGCTCGTAAGAGTGCGTTCTACGAAGACGGTAAGCGTCAAAAAGAGCGTTTTGACAACAATGACCTTGTCGATCAGCTAGAAGCGAAGATCAGAGCAAAAGCGTCTGTGATGGATAAATCCAATCGCATTGACCTAAAGAACCTAGAAGATTAATACAACACGATGAGGTGATGCGATTAGGCATACCTTGTTGTGAAGAATGACGGAAAAAATTGTGGCTAAAAATATCCAAGCAATCCGAGGCATGAACGACTGCCTTCCAACTCAATCACCACTTTGGCAGAAAGTAGAAAACGCAGTAAAAAGCGTGGTAAGCGCATACGGCTACAACGAAGTACGCATGCCTATCGTTGAAGAGACGAACCTATTTAGCCGTGCTGTTGGTGAAGAGACTGACGTAGTTTCAAAAGAGATGTACACCTTTGAAGATCGCAACGGTGACAGCCTAACTCTACGTCCTGAAGGCACAGCGGGTTGTGTTCGTTCATGCATCCAAAACAGCCTTATCAACCGTGATGAACAGCGTCTATGGTACATGGGCCCAATGTTCCGTCACGAGCGTCCTCAAAAAGGTCGTTACCGTCAATTCCACCAATGTGGTGTGGAAGTATTTGGTCTAGATGGCCCAGACGTTGACGCAGAGCTTATCATGATGACCGCACGTCTATGGCGTGAGCTAGGCATCGACAAGCACGTACGTCTGGAGCTGAACTCAATCGGTTCTACTGAAGACCGTGCAAACTACCGTACAGCGCTTGTTGCTTTCCTAGAGCAACACATCGATGTGTTGGATGAAGATTGTAAGCGTCGTATGCACACAAACCCACTGCGTGTTCTAGATACTAAGAACCCAGACGTACAAGCGATTCTTGGTGATGCACCTCGCCTTTCTGAATATTTAGGTGAAGAGTCACAGCAACATTTTGCAGGTTTATGTGAACTTCTTGATGCTGTAGGTATCGAATACCAAGTTAACGAGCGTCTAGTACGTGGTCTTGACTACTACAACCGCACTGTATTTGAGTGGATCACTGACAGCTTAGGTGCACAAGGCACTGTATGTGGCGGTGGTCGTTACGACGGTCTAGTTGAGCAACTAGGTGGTAAAGCAACTAACGCAGTTGGTTTTGCAATGGGTCTAGAGCGTCTTGTTCTAATGATGGAGACTCTAGAGCTAACAGAAGTACGTCGCAGCGTTGACGTATACATGGTTGCAGCAGGTGAAGGCACCATGATTGCGGGCATGCAACTGGCGAACGAACTGCGCGATAACATCGAAGGTGTTCGTGTAATGAACCACTTCGGTGGTGGTAGCTTCAAGAAACAATTTAAGCGTGCTGATAAAGTGGGCGCTGTAGTTGCACTGGTACTGGGTGAAAACGAAGTAGCAGACAACACGGTGGTATTGAAAGATCTGGTTGGTGGTGAACAAGAAGTTGTTGCCCAAGCAGACGTTGCTGCAAAAGTGGCGGCACTAATCTAAGTCTCCCGCTGAGCAACTAAACGCTCAATATGAATATTCAACGCCAGCTGTTTGCTGGCGTTTAAAAGAATCAAAGAGGACAGGAAGTGGAACTTTACGATAGCGAAGAGCAACAAGTTGAAGCCATTAAAGACTGGTGGAAAGAGAACGGCAAGGCTGTAATCTTTGGTGCTGTGATTGGTTTAGGTGGTCTATTTGGCTGGCGCTATTACCAAGACTCAGTTACCCAGGCTCGTGAAGCAGCTTCTGAAAGCTACACCACAGCTATTTCTGCACTGGATGCAAAAGGTCTAGATGCACAAGCGGATATCCAAGCTTTCATCGATAGCAACAAAGACGCGGAGTACTCTGTACTTGCGGCGATGCAATTGGCAAAAGTACAAGTAGAAGCAGGTGATCTAGCAGCAGCGCTTGAGCAGCTTGAGTGGGCGCAGTCGGCGACAAAAGACGCAGCACTAGCTCCTCTGCTAGGCTACCGTGTAGCTCGCGTAAAAGCTGAGCAAGGTGAGTTTGACGCAGCTCTTAGCGAACTAGCGGCGATCACTGATGAATCTTGGAAGGGTCGTGTTGCTGAACTGCGTGGTGATATCTCACTGCGTAAAGGCGACAGCGATGCTGCATATGCGGCTTACACTGAAGCACAACAAGCTGTTGATGCTAGCCAAACGCTTCAAATCAAACTTGACGACTTAGCTAAATAAGGCGCTTTGAATGAAGAAGATGTTTCCCAAAGCGACACTGTGTGCAATAGCTCTAGGGCTACTTGCTGGCTGTGCGGGTGAAGAAGACACCGTTATCATGGCACCAGTGCCAACTGTAACGAGTGAATTTACGCCTTCTCAAGAGTGGTCTAACTCAGTGGGTGATGGCGTTGGTCATTACTTCTCAAAGCTCACGCCTGAATACGCATACGACAAAGTATTTGTTGCTAGCCGCGATGGCATGATCAAAGCGCTTGACCCAGAAACGGGTAAAGAGATCTGGAGAAACGATCTAGAGAAAGACGTGATTGCGCGTATCTCTGGTGGTTTGACAGCGGGCTACGGCAAGGTTTTCCTAGGTTCTGAA
Source organism: Vibrio sp. D420a (assembly GCF_030248625.1). Lineage (NCBI taxonomy): Bacteria > Pseudomonadati > Pseudomonadota > Gammaproteobacteria > Vibrionales > Vibrionaceae > Vibrio > Vibrio sp. D420a. Next base: position 44,396 of record NZ_JAHGAN010000004.1, read on the forward strand.
AATGGCGAGATGATCGCTGTTAATGAAGAAACCGGTGAAGAGCTATGGCGTGTTTCTGTTAACGGTGAAGTATTAGCGGCACCTGCAACAGAAAACAACATGGTTTTGGTTCACACCAGCCGTGGCATGATGGTGGCGCTTGACCAAGCAACAGGTGAGGAAAAGTGGACCATCAGTACTGAGGTTCCTAGCTTAACCCTGCGTGGTGACAGTGCACCTGTGACAGTATCTGGCGGTGTGTTCTGGGGAACGGCAAATGGTCGATTGGCTGCTGCTATCGTTGACCGTGGTCAGCTAATTTGGCAACAACCAGTAGGCACACCAAAAGGCGCGACTGAAATCGACCGTCTTGTTGATGTTGACTCTTCTCCAGTTGTCCTGGGTGGCACGCTTTATACTGTCGGCATTAATGGCCAACTGATTGCGATTGACCTACGTTCAGGCAAACCAGTGTGGAAGCGCAACTACTCTTCTGCTATTGATTTGGCAAGTGATGGCAGCCGTCTGTTTGTTGTTACAGATAACGATCACTTAGCTGCGGTTGATGCGCGCAGTGGTACAGAGATCTGGAGTACATCTCTGCTTGAAAATCGCTTACTGACAGCACCTGCTATCATTAACGGATACGTCGTGGTAGGTGATACAGAAGGTTACCTACACTGGCTAGACCGTGCAACAGGTGACTTTGTGGCGCAGCAGCTGGTGGATGATAGTGGCTTTGCTGTGGCACCAATTGAGCTATCTGGTGGTTACCTTGTCGTTACTCGCAACGGCGATGTAAAGAAACTGACGATTAGCCAATAAAAGCGTGATATAATTCACAGTCGGCTCCTGGTTGGTAACAGCCAGGGGCCGTTTTGTTGTTGTAAAATTAATAAAGCGTGTGGTTATAGGTAAGAGTTTAAACTTGCGAACAAGTGTTTACCTATAACTACATTAAGAAAAGAAATTGTAGAGGTTGTTATGGTACCTGTTGTTGCTCTAGTAGGGCGTCCGAACGTAGGTAAGTCTACGTTGTTTAACCGATTGACTCGAACTCGCGATGCATTGGTTGCGGATTTTCCTGGCTTAACGCGTGACCGTAAATATGGCCAAGCTCAGCTTGGTGAACACGAATTTATTGTTATCGACACCGGCGGTATCGACGGTACTGAAGAAGGTGTTGAAACAAAAATGGCAGAACAGTCATTAGCGGCGATCGATGAAGCTGATGTTGTACTGTTCATGGTAGATGGCCGTGCTGGTCTAACACCATCTGATATTGCTATCGCGAAGCACCTTCGTCAGCTAGAAAAGCCTTCAATGCTAGTAGTAAACAAGGTTGATGGTATCGACCCTGATGCAGCAAGTGCGGACTTCTGGCAGTTAGGCGTTGAAGACATGTACCAGATTGCTGCGGCTCATGGTCGTGGTGTAACAGCGCTTATCGATCTAGCACTAAACCCATTCGCAGAAGCGCTAAAAGCGGAAGCGGGTGAAGTGAGCGATCTGACTGAATTTGAAGATGAAGAAGCTGAGCAAGTTGATTTCACTGAAGAAGAAGCGGAAGCCGAATTCCAGCGTCTTCAAGATCAACCAATTAAGCTAGCGATCATTGGTCGTCCAAACGTAGGTAAATCAACGCTAACTAACCGCATCCTAGGTGAAGAGCGTGTGGTTGTTTACGATATGCCGGGTACAACACGTGACTCTATCTATATCCCTATGAGCCGTGATGAGCGTGAATACGTTCTTATCGATACTGCGGGTGTACGTCGTCGTAAGAACATCAACGAAACGGTTGAGAAGTTCTCGGTTGTTAAAACGCTGAAGGCAGTTGAAGACGCTAACGTTGTTCTACTTGTAATTGATGCTCGCGAAAACATTTCTGATCAAGACTTGAGCCTGCTAGGCTTCGCTTTGAATGCTGGTCGTTCAATTGTGATCGCAGTAAACAAGTGGGATGGTCTAGATAACGACGTGAAAGAGCGCGTTAAGAAAGAGCTGGACCGTCGTCTTGGTTTCGTTGACTTTGCACGTATCCACTTCATCTCTGCACTACATGGTACAGGTGTTGGTCACTTGTTTGAGTCTGTTCAAGAAGCTTACAAGTCAGCGACGACACGTGTAGGTACATCGGTACTAACACGTATCATGAAGATGGCAACCGATGATCACCAACCGCCAATGGTTCGTGGCCGTCGTGTGAAGCTTAAGTACGCGCACGCGGGTGGTTACAACCCACCGATCGTGGTTATCCACGGTAACCAAGTTCGTGAACTACCAGATTCGTACAAGCGTTACTTGATGAACTACTACCGTCGTTCTCTAGAGATCATGGGTACACCGATTCGTATTCAGTTCCAGAACAGTGAGAACCCGTTTGAAGGTAAGACTAACAAGCTAACTGTCTCTCAAGAGCGTAAACGTAAGCGCATGATGAGCATGATGAAAGGCCGTAAGTAACCTTTATAACTGATTTGATACCCGAGCCGAGCTCGGGTATTTTTTTAAGCAAAATTTATTAGAACTAAAAAACATGACCACATCGATTCAAATTAATCCAACCATCACTCAGTTTTGTCACCAAACTTGGAGCCTAATCGCCACCACGCAATACTTAGAGCAGCAAACAGAGAAAACGTATCTTGTTGTTGATAAAACCCCATTTCACCCAGTCAGCCATATTTGGCCTGATCACCCTGCAGACCGTGGCTACATTATTGCTAATCAACAGCAGATAAAAGTAGAAGACTGTCTAGTTGGAGCGATAGAACAATTGACTGGAAAACTCTTCGTTGCAGAAGATATTCCTGTTAAGCGTGATACAGAGGGGTGGGTGTTTGTCGTGGTGCATCAACTACCGGCTTCTTCAGAAGCGATTGAAGTTGGTGAGCCTGTTGAGCTTCACGTCGATCAAGACTATCAAGACAGCCTTAGCCGTGGACACAGTGCAGGACACGTCGCATACCTTGCTTTAAATCAGGTACTTGCTGAGCAATACTGGCGTAAAGATGCAGACAGAAAAGACCCATTAGGTCACTACGATTTTAATAGCTATGCCCAAGTTACCAGCTTTGTAACCCCTGATTTATGTACCGACAAATACCGCCTTGGCAAAACTCTCAAGAAACGCGGTCTCAATGTTGCGAATATGCTCGAAAATCTTTCTGAAATTGAAATCTCAGTCAATCAAACGATCGCCGATTGGTTAGGGCAAAAAAGCTCAGTTGCAATGAAACTGGATGGTGAGTGTTTGACAGATTCTCGTTACTGGCAATGGCAGAAAAATGAAAGTACTTTAATTTCAATCCCTTGTGGTGGTACTCATATCAATAGTACAGATGAGCTTGGTAACTTGACCGTGCAATTGACCAAGCTTGATGACCAACACATTGAAATGCAGACGCATGTAAATCGAAGATAATTAGTCACAGATCGAATCTGGATATTCTGCAAAGGTGACGTATTTAAATATGTATTGGTTTTATGTGCTGTTTAAAATCCAAATGCAGCACATGTAACTTATGCTTTCGGTGTGTGGTGATATAAATATTCTTTTTGGGGTAGATCGCTGATCAAAATAGATAAAGCGAAAGATCAACCTATGATCTTCAGTTGTGTGTCGTGGTTACTTAGTGTGTTATTATTGAGTAAAAAGTAAACTTGCATAAGAACGGGTTGCTATCAATACACTTAATAAAGCTTTTGTGAATGGAAAAAGATTTTTTATTGGAAGCGCATCGCTCCGTAAACAGCCTGTTGCGTAGACTCGCACTCGGTTTGGATCGCAAAGAGCTGAATGAGAAGATCATTCAGCTTACCGAACATCTTTTCGGCGAGCGTATGGCTTCGATTTTAATGCTCAATCCCGACACACAGACCTTGCATCTTGAACATGCCCCAAACTTACCTCAATTTTATAATGAGAAAATTGAGGGTGTTTCAATTGGCGAAGGTATCGGTTCGTGTGGGGAAGCGGCGGCGCTTAAGAAAGCTGTTATCGTTTCGGATATTAACCAACACCCCAATTGGGCGGCTTTCTTACCTTTGACTCAGCAAGCGAATCTACATGCTTGTTGGTCGGTTCCTATCCTCTCATCCAATGACCATGTCCTTGGCACTTTCGCTATCTACAGCCAATGTCCTTCTGAGCCCCATGAGTTCGAAGTTGAAATACTAGAGCTACTGGCATCACTCTACTCTGTTGCACTTGAGAAATATGAACTTGAGGATCAACTGCAATATTATGCGACTCGCGATTCGTTAACCCGATGCCTTAATCGTCGAGCATTACTTTTTGAAGCTCAGAAAGTTCTGGAAAAGTGCTGCTTTGGTGAAAAGATCATGGGGTGCATGTTTGTTGATGTTGATAAGTTCAAGTCGATCAACGATACCTATGGGCACCGTTTCGGTGACGAAATCCTAGAAAGAGTAGCTAAAGTTCTCGACGATGCGACCACAGCGTGCGCCAAAGTAGGGCGTTATGGTGGAGATGAGTTTGTAGTGTTCTCTTGTTTTAATTCGGAAGAGAGTTTCTCCCAAACTTATCGAGTGCTCAACAGTACACTGCAAGAGGCGTTGTACATCGATGGTACTCAATTTTCGGTTAGTGTTGGAATGGCGTTTGAGAAAAAACCCAATGGTTTGAGTGGTTTGATCGCGCAAGCAGACAAGAACATGTATCAAATCAAGCAATCGAAAGTGCACTAAGCGTAGAGTTAGCCATAGTTGATGATTTAGGAATGCTATATGAGCGAAAATATCTGCCCCCAGTGTCAGTCTGAATTAGGTTGGGACGGGCAATACCACTGCGAAACCTGTGGAATGCACTTCACTAAGATTGGTTACTGTCCAGACTGTCAGAGCCAACTTGAGAAGCTTCAGGCATGCGGTGCGGCTAGTTACTTCTGTAACGATAAGTGTAATGAGCTTAAATCCAAATCGAGAGTGACTTTTGAGTTTAAGTCAGTGGTTTAGTTTTGGTGTAACCAGCTCATTCTATTTGTCTTGCCCTAAAATACATTTCTATTTTAAGCCCAGCTTTCAACGAGCTGGGCTTTTTTATTTTCGTCATGTTTCATATTGGTTCATTTCTAAGACAACTGCACCACCATGAATCAGCGCACATAGTGCAATTTGCACCATAGTTGTCCTTAATGATTTTAAGTTGTTAAAAATCAATTGTTTATTTTATTTTTAACTTTGTAGATAGCTTGGCACCCTTCTTGTAGTTCTGTAATTGGATAATAAAAAACAATTATGGAGTAACAACTATGAACAAGGTGTTCAAATTATCGTTAGCTGCACTATGTACTTCACTCTCTTTCTCTTCAGTAAGCGTTCTTGCTGCGGAAGATACGATCAAGGTGGGGGTTCTTCACTCCTTGTCAGGCACTATGGCGATCAGTGAAACCACACTAAAAGATACGGTTCTGATGCTAATAGATGAACAGAATAAGAAAGGTGGTCTATTGGGTAAAAAGCTTGAACCCGTTGTCGTTGACCCAGCATCAAACTGGCCACTGTTTGCTGAAAAAGCCCGTGAGTTGATTGAAAAAGAGCAAGTCGATGTGGTGTTCGGTGGTTGGACATCGGTTTCTCGTAAATCCATGTTGCCAGTGTTTGAAGAGCTCAACAGTATTCTCTTCTACCCAGTTCAATATGAAGGTGAAGAGTCTTCGAAAAACGTTTTCTATACGGGTGCTGCGCCAAACCAACAGGCAATTCCAGCTGTGGATTACTTGATGGAAGAACTCGAAGTTGAGCGTTGGGTACTTGCGGGTACCGATTACGTTTATCCGCGCACAACCAACAAGATCCTTGAAGCCTACCTAAAAGAGAAAGGTGTCGCACAAGAAGACATCATGATCAACTACACGCCATTTGGTCACTCTGATTGGCAGTCTATTGTCTCTGACATTAAGAAGTTTGGCGATGCAGGTAAAAAGACAGCTGTAGTCTCCACGGTTAATGGCGATGCGAACGTTCCATTTTATAAAGAGCTGGGCGCACAAGGCATCTCATCTGAAGACATTCCTGTGATTGCCTTCTCGGTGGGCGAAGAAGAGCTATCGGGGATGGATACTGAACCATTGGTTGGTCACCTTGCGGCTTGGAACTACTTTATGAGTGTTGACACTGAAGCCAACGAAGAGTTTGTTGAGACATGGCAAGCCTTCATCAAGAATGAAAAACGCGTGACTAACGATCCAATGGAAGCGCACTACGTCGGCTTCAACATGTGGGCTCAAGCTGTGACAAACGCGGGCACCACGGATGCAGAAGCGGTACAAGATGCATTGATTGGTGTTTCTGTTCCTAACCTTTCAGGTGGCTACTCAACCATGCTACCTAACCACCACATCACTAAACCAGTATTGATTGGTGAGATCCAAGATGACGGTCAATTTGAAGTTGTTTGGGAAACCACAGGCCTTGTGGCGGGTGACGCATGGTCAAGCTACTTGCCGGAATCAGCCAAGCTGTACTCTAGCTGGTCTAAGCCGTTCTCGTGTGGTGCTTTCAACGTAGAAACGAAGAAGTGTTCAGGTAGCAACTAAGCAAACCTGGATACGTGCGCCCTTGGCATTTCAGTCAACTTCGCCGAGGGCGCCTTCGTTAGTGCGTCCAAATCAGGATGAGTTTCCAAGCAACAATCAGTTTCCAAACAACTATAACAATAGACTGCGTAAACGTGGCTGGAATAAAAACGTGCTTGGTGGGTTAAGGAACAATAAATGACAAACGTATTAAACGTGTTTAAGGCACTGCTGCTTCTGGTCGTTAGTGCACAGTTTGCGTGGGCCGATGTGTCCGACAACGCAAGCTTTACCAAGGCGCTAGTTGGTAAAAAAACGTCAGAGAAAGAGTCAGCCATTGAATGGCTCATTGCTTCGCAACCGGAAGGCGTTGCAAAACCACTCTTGACCAGTTGGCTTAATGGCACGCTCTACTATGTGAGTGACAGAAAGAGCGATTACTACAAACAGCTGTATTTGATTGAAGGGATCAAAACAGCCACTCAGGCGCAATCTGCATGGAGTAATGAGACTCTGGCGGTTGAGTCGACTAAGCAATTTAAAAAGGTTCGCGTAAACAACAAACTGCGTGGAATCTTACGTATTGAAATCGCCTCAATGGGGCTTAATAGCAAAGATTCAGAAATCCGCTATCAATCGGTCAACAACCTGCTTGGTACCAAAGATCGCGCCATCATAGAGCGTATTGAGCTAATGCAGCCTAGCGAAGAGAATGATCGTGTCGCTGATTTAATGGCATTGCTATTGGCGGTACATACTTCTCAAGACAACCAAGCTAATGCAGCGTCGCGTATCGAAGCTATAGAAACACTCGGTGACTTCAAGCAATCCGTGGTGCTTAAAACGCTTAATTCACTGCTTAGTAAAGAGAGTGAACCCGCGATCATTGATGCGGCTGAGCGTGCGCTCGATCAATATCAGCAGAGCCAAGCTTTCTACTCAGGCGTTGAAACGGTCTTCTTTGGTTTGAGTCTAGGATCTGTATTGGTCTTAGCTGGCATCGGCTTGGCGATTACGTTTGGTGTCATGGGCGTGATTAATATGGCTCACGGCGAGCTGATCATGATAGGTGCTTACACTACCTATGTTCTGCAACTGCTGATGCCAAACCATATTGGTACTGCGCTGCTATTGTCGATTCCTGTTGCTTTCATTGTTTCTGGGTTAGTTGGCATTCTTATCGAACGTTCTGTTATTCGTCATCTTTACGGTCGCCCACTCGAAACGCTACTTGCGACATTTGGTATCAGCTTGATCCTACAACAAGCGGTTCGCAGTATCTTCTCGCCGCTTAACCGCTCTGTGAGTACACCAGAGTGGATGGCAGGTGCGCTTGAGCTAAATCCGATGTTGTCACTGACCTATAACCGACTCTATATCATTTTGTTCTGTGCATTGGTGTTTATGGGACTGCTTATGGTTCTGAAAAAAACGCCACTTGGCTTGCAGGTACGTGCTGTATCTCAAAACCGTGCAATGGCTCGTGCTATGGGTATTCGCTCTGAACGTGTTGATGCAATGACCTTTGGCTTAGGCTCAGGTGTTGCAGGCGTTGCGGGTGTGGCTCTATCGCAACTCACCAACGTTGGTCCGAACATGGGACAGGCCTACATCATCGATTCGTTCATGGTAGTTGTGTTTGGCGGTGTTGGTAACCTATGGGGCACCTTAGTGGCTGGCTTAAGTTTAGGCCTGTTCAACAAGATTTTAGAGCCTTGGGCAGGCGCGGTTCTCGCCAAGATCTTAGTACTGGTTTTCATCATTCTATTTATTCAAAAGCGACCACGCGGGCTATTCCCACAGCGTGGGCGCGCGGCTGAAGGTTAAGGAGAACATTATGCAGTCGAAATCTTTTGTTCTCTCAGCCTTGAGAGGTGATAAGGGCGGTCAGTTGACCATACTCGTGCTTCTTGCTGCGGTGATATTGGTGCCTATGGCCAATACGCTACTGCCAAGCGGGCACCCACTTCATGTTGAGACCTTTACCATCTCTTTGATGGGTAAGTATTTGAGCTATGCAATGCTAGCTCTAGCGCTGGATTTAGTCTGGGGCTACTTGGGTATCCTCAGTCTTGGACACGGGGCATTCTTTGCTCTTGGTGGTTATGCGATGGGCATGTATCTGATGCGTCAGATTGGCGACCGTGGGGTGTATGGTGACCCTATCTTACCTGACTTTATGGTTTTCCTTGATTGGTCGGCGTTACCGTGGTTCTGGCAAGGCTTTGATCAGTTCTGGTTTGCTTGCTTGATGGTGCTATTGGTGCCAGGCGCATTAGCCTACTTGTTCGGTTATCTGGCATTCCGCTCGCGCGTGTCTGGTGTTTATCTCTCTATCATGACGCAGGCGCTGACCTACGCGCTGATGCTGGCGTTTTTCCGTAATGAGATGGGCTTTGGCGGTAACAATGGCCTGACAGACTTCAAAGACATCATCGGATATAGCCTGCAGAGCGACGCAACCAAAATCGGCCTTTTTGTCTGCACGGGCTTAGCGTTGATTGTCAGCTATATCGTTTGTCGTATGGTGGTCACCAGTCGCTTAGGTCGTGTTGCGCTGGCTATTCGCGATACTGAGTCTCGTACTCGCTTTATGGGATATGACGTTGATGGCATCAAGTTGTGGGTATTTGTGCTATCGGCGGTGATTGCGGGTATTGCAGGTGCTCTGTACGTGCCTCAAGTCGGCATCATCAACCCAGGTGAATTTGCGCCGCTTAACTCGATTGAAGTGGTGGTGTGGGTTGCTTTGGGCGGTCGTGCCACGCTGTTTGGTGCGATTGTTGGTGCGCTCATTATCAATTATGCCAAGAGCTGGTTTACGGTCGAATTCCCAGAGGTGTGGCTATTCGCTTTAGGCGGTCTGTTTGTCCTGTCGACCATGTACCTACCACAAGGTGTGATTGGCTTTATCAGCGATAAGTGGCATCAGCTGCGCAAGAAAACCAGCGCGTCAAAACCTGACTCTTCTAATAATGATTCATCGAATAACACGCCCTCCAACCCTAGTTCAGACAATACGGGTGGCTCATCAATCAAACCACAGGAGGTGACAGCATGAGTACATTGAACTCTCTGAAAGACTCGGTGAGCGCACTGACACGTCGCGATCAAGTCTTCGATTATCTCAAGCCAGATGTGCACCCTGCGATTGATACTCGCCATAACATTTTACTGTATGTGGAGGGGGTGAATAAAAGCTTCGACGGCTTCAAGGCGATCAATGACTTGAACCTCTACATCAAGGAAGGGGAATTGCGCTGCATCATAGGTCCGAATGGAGCGGGTAAAACCACCATGATGGATATCATCACTGGTAAAACCAAACCCGATACAGGAGAGGTATGGCTTGGCTCTAACATCAATCTTTTGAAGATGAATGAAGCCGAAATTGCCAACGCGGGCATTGGGCGCAAGTTTCAAAAGCCAACTGTGATTGAGTGTCTTACGGTGTGGCAAAACTTAGAGCTAGCTATGTCTGGCGTGCGCTCAGTGTGGGGAACCTTCACTGCGGTGATGAACGGTGAGCAGAAAGATAAGCTGTTCTCTGTACTTGAACTGATTCACTTGCATGAAGAAGCGACCAACCTTGCGGGTAATCTATCTCATGGTCAGAAGCAGTGGTTGGAAATCGGCATGCTGCTAATGCAAAACCCTAAGCTGTTGCTGGTGGATGAGCCCGTGGCGGGCATGACTCACCAAGAAATGGATCGTACCTCTGAACTGCTCAACTCACTCGCAGGAAAGCACTCGGTGGTGGTTGTGGAGCACGACATGGATTTTGTGCGCTCGATTGCCAGCCACGTGACGGTACTTCACCAAGGTCATGTACTGGCGGAAGGCACCATGGATCAAGTGCAAGCGCATCCACAAGTGAAACAGGTTTATCTGGGAGAATAAGATGTTACAAGTGAAATCCGTTAACCAGTATTACGGTGAAAGCCATACCTTGTGGGATCTCGATATGCATATTCCAGAAGGCAAGTGCACTGTACTTATGGGGCGTAATGGCGTCGGTAAAACCACCTTGTTGCAGTGCATTATGGGGTTGGTCAAAGTTGAAAGTGGCGACATCTCGCTTTCTGGACAATCTCTGTTGAAAACCGATGCAGAAGAGCGTCCAAGACAGGGAATTGGTTATGTACCGCAGGGGCGTCAAATCTTCCCTATGCTCACAGTTCAAGAGAACCTAGAGGTTGGACTGCCTATCCGTGACAAAGGCGATCGCAAGATCCCGGAGTTTATCTTTGACCTGTTTCCGGTGTTGAAAGAGATGCTGCATCGTCGTGGTGGAGATCTGTCTGGTGGTCAACAGCAGCAACTCGCGATCGGCAGAGCTTTGGTAGTCAATCCAAAGTTGCTGATTCTGGATGAGCCGACCGAGGGTATTCAGCCGAATATTGTTCAGGAAATTGGCGACATTATCCGCATGCTTAATGAAAAGATGGGGCTAACGGTATTGCTGGTTGAGCAGAAGTTGCCGTTTGCTCGCAAAGTGGGTGACCGCTTTTGCATTCTTGACCGAGGCCGACAAGTAGCAGAGGGCGAAATGGAAGGCCTCGATGAAAAATTGATAAAGGAGTATCTCACGGTATGAGCGATGTACTTAACGCGATCTTGGAAGACGCGCAGCCACTTGGGATGGCAATTGAAGAGGATGTGAGAGATGGCTGGCAAGCCAATTTGAATCTTACCTTTGCAGACCGTGGTGACAAAACCGTACTCAAGCACCGCTATCAGTTGGGGCCTCTTGCTGTGCAAAGACCTCTATATCCCGATGGCAAAACCTGTCACAGCTACCTGCTGCATCCACCGGGTGGTGTTGTGGGAGGGGATACCTTAAATATTGATATCTCAGTAGAAAGTGGAGCGCACACTCTGATCACAACACCGGGTGCTACCAAGTTCTATCGTTCTAACGCTAAGTATGCAAAGCAGAAACAGATGCTGCACGTCGCTAAAGATGCGCGCCTTGAGTGGATGCCACAAGAGAACATCTTTTTTCCAGATGCGCACGTTCGCTTAGACACTGAAATCTACCTCGAAAAAGGTGCACAGTTTTGGGGGTGGGAGATGCACTGTTTTGGTCGGCCTGCACAAAATGAGGGATTTGAGCAAGGACACCTGGTTGGGAAAACCGAAATCTACTTAGATAACAAGAAATTGCTCACCGAAGGTTTTAACTTTCACGGCGGCGATAAGTTAATGATAAATATGGGGTTATTAAACTATCCGATGATGGGAACCTTCTATATTACCGCGGATGAGCCACAAGATTTAGAGTTGGTACAGAGCTTGCTCTTATCTATTACACAGCAAGCTTCACTGCAACCTGTTCATTTTGGTTCATCGAGTAAGTCCTCATTAATTATGGGCGCGACACAAATTGAAGGGTTGATTGTGATCCGAGCTTTAGGTCATTGGAGTGAAGACATACTCCAAGCCTTTGGACAGATATGGCAAGCAACGCGCTCACACCTTTGTGGCTCCACCCCTGATTTACCAAGGATTTGGGCGACTTAGCGACCTGCCCATTTTTGTACCGAGGGTAGACTTCCAGCCCTCGGTACTTTTTTTCGCTTGCTGTGTGAAAAATTAACTTAGTTCAGAAGGAAAACGGGCTAAGTACCTAGACGAACAGTGGGCAAGTAAATGGAATTAACACCAAGAGAAAAAGACAAACTCCTCATCTTCTGCGCAGGTATGCTCGCGCAGCAGAGAAAAGACAAAGGCTTAAAACTTAACTATCCAGAGTCCATCGCACTGATCAGCAGTGCCATTCTCGAAGGCGCGAGAGAAGGAAAAACCGTCTCCGAGTTAATGGATTTTGGACGTACTCTTCTCACCGTCGATGATGTGATGGAAGGCATTCCCTCTATGATCCCCGACGTGCAAGTCGAGGCCACCTTTCCTGATGGCACCAAGTTGGTGACTGTTCACGAACCGATTGTGTAAGGAGAGTTCAATGGCCAGTTCCAATTCAAATTACAGCGGGTTTGTACCCGGAAAGATAGAGACCGCACCCGGCACTATCACCTTGAATGAAGGACGAGATACTGTCTCAGTTAAGGTCAACAATATCGGTGACCGTCCGGTTCAAATTGGCTCTCATTATCACTTCTATGAAGCGAACCCTTCGCTGATTTTCGAACGAGAATTAACTAAGGGCTATCGCCTGAACATCCCAGCTGGTACTGCAACCCGTTTTGAGCCGGGCCAGTCGCGTACTGTTGAGCTAGTGAGTTATGCAGGTGCAAGGGAAGTGTACGGCTTTCAAGGAAAAGTGATGGGTAAGCTTTAACGGTCAACACTATCCGAAGCATATAACCGTCAAAGAGACAAAATAACAAAGGATTGATAATGGCGACAATATCCCGACAGGCGTATGCCGAGATGTTTGGGCCAACAATCGGCGACCGCGTGCGTCTTGCAGATACCGATTTATGGCTAGAAGTAGAAAAGGATTACACCGTTTACGGTGACGAAGTGAAGTTTGGTGGCGGTAAAGTGATTCGTGATGGCATGGGACAGAGCCAGCGAGTGAGCGCAGAAACGCCAGACCTTGTGATCACCAATGCCGTTGTACTCGATTATTGGGGCATCGTAAAAGCCGATGTCGCGATTAAAGATGGACGTATTCAGGCGCTTGGTAAAGCCGGTAACCCTGATGTACAACCGGGGGTTGATATTGTGATTGGCCCGGGGACCGAAATCTTAGCCGGTGAGGGCGCAATCCTGACGGCTGGTGGCATTGATTCACACATTCATTTTATCTGCCCACAACAGATTGAAGAGGCGTTGGCGTCTGGTGTCACCACTATGATCGGCGGTGGTACTGGCCCTAATACCGGTACCAATGCTACGACCTGTACGCCGGGGCCGTGGAACATGCATCGTATGTTGGAAGCTTTAGACGAGTACCCAATGAACTTTGGTTTACTCGGCAAGGGTAACGCCAGCCAACCAGAAGCACTACGCGAGCAAGTGGCTGCGGGTGCAGTTGGCTTAAAGCTGCATGAAGACTGGGGGACAACACCTGCATCGATTGATACGTGTTTAAGTGTTGCCGATGAAATGGATGTACAGGTTGCAATTCATACTGACACCTTAAACGAATCAGGCTTTGTGGAATCGACACTCGGTGCAATTGGTGATCGCGTGATTCATACCTATCACACCGAAGGAGCAGGTGGCGGCCATGCGCCCGACATCATTCGCGCTGCTGGCGAACCGAATGTATTGCCGTCATCAACCAACCCAACAAGGCCTTACACCGTCAATACCGTTGATGAGCATTTAGATATGCTGATGGTGTGTCACCACCTTTCTCCGTCGATTGCTGAAGATGTCGCGTTTGCTGAGTCTCGTATTCGTCGTGAAACCATCGCTGCCGAAGATATTCTTCATGACCTTGGTGCTTTCTCGATGATCGCATCGGATTCGCAAGCAATGGGGCGCGTAGGTGAGGTGGTCACTCGCACTTGGCAAACCGCGCACAAGATGAAAGTGCAGCGTGGCAGCCTGGAGGAGGATTCAGACTACAGCGATAACTTCCGTCTGCGTCGCTACATTGCAAAATACACCATCAACCCTGCTATCACTCACGGCATGGCGCATGAAATTGGCTCAATTGAAGAAGGAAAGTTGGCCGACCTTGTGTTGTGGAAACCAGCTTTCTTTGGTGTCAAACCAAGCGTGATTCTAAAAGGTGGCATGATCGCGATGGCACCGATGGGCGACCCTAATGCCTCTATCCCAACGCCACAGCCTGTGCACTACCGTTCTATGTTTGGTAGCTCGGGCAAGGCAAGTCAAAACACCTCAATGCTATTTGTTTCTAAAGAAGCCAAGGCGCAAAACATTGATAAGCAGCTTGGGCTGAAAAGCCTAATTGGAGTAGTCAGCAACTGTCGCAACATCAGCAAAGCAGACATGAAGCTCAACAATTGGATGCCGAAGATTGAGGTGGATTCACAAACCTATCAAGTACGAGCCGATGGTCAGTTGCTTGAGTGTGAGCCGGCCAAAGAGCTGCCGATGGCACAGCGTTATTTTTTGTTTTAAAGAAAAGTTGTTTTAAAGAAAAGTTGTTTTGAGAGCAGCTGTTTCAGAGAAGAACGGTTCTACGAAAAATTATTTTAGAGAGCTCTTGATTTGAACACTCTTGTTTTAAGAGCTCGGATTTTAATTCTACGCCTTACACAAGGCTATGAATCTCATATGGAGGTGAGTAATAACATGATTGAACTAACTCAAATTCAAGCAGAGCAGAGCACGGCGCCCGATGGTTTTTTGAGCCTACCGATCGATAGTCGTATTAAGAGTCGTCTTAAAGTGACGCTCGATGATGGCCGTGATGCTGGTTTGTTTCTTCCGCGCGGACACATCCTACGTGGAGGCGAACTGCTCACCAGTGAGTGTGGCTTAACGGTTGAAGTCAAAGCGGCACCAGAAACTGTTTCTACGGTGTATTGCGATGATGCGCACCTGCTGACGCGCGTGGCTTATCACTTAGGTAATCGACATGTTCCCCTACAAGTAGAGGCAGGCTGGGTTCGCTATCAGCACGACCATGTACTGGATGAAATGGTCGAGGGCTTGGGCGCAACAGTAACCACTGAAAAACAACCTTTTGAACCAGAAGGTGGGGCTTATGGTGGGCGCTCTGGCGGTCATCACCACCATCACTAATCGAGTCATTTGCGACTCATCTATTGATAGATAAAACAACGATATTAATAACAATAACGCAAGGATTACGCGATGAACTTTAAACACGCTACTGGCTTAACGACACTAACAATCGCTTCGCTAACAACACCAACATTGGCTTTCGCTCACCCTGGGCATGATCACGGCTCTCACTCACTTGTCTCTGGTTTAACGCACCCTGTTACCGGCGTCGACCATCTAATTATGTTGGTGGCATTTGGCATGTTGATTGGTGCGCTCTCTTATTCTAACAAGATTAAATCCGCTCTAGTCGGTGGCGGTCTTGTTTCTCTGATGGCGGGACTATTAGTCGGTCAAGCAATGGGCTTCTCTGTCGTGGTTGAGCCTGCGATCATCGCTTCTCTGTTTGTCGTAAGCCTATGTCTATGGCATGTGTTTTCACCTTCAACGACTAAGGTCAACAGCGTACTGGCGGTTTCAATCGGGTTCCTGTTCTTCCATGGCTACGCTCACGGAGTTGAAGCTGCGTCTGGTCTTGCACAGTTCGCGGCAGGCATGGGCGTAAGTGCTTTAGGGCTGATGGGCGTTGGCTATGTTGCCGGTAAGGCGCTGTATTCAAAATGGGCATCACTGGGTGTGGCTTCGCTAAGCGCGCTATTTTTAATGGCGGCCTAAATTGCCCCTAGGGAGATAAGCATGCAAGCAACAGCGAATGTCGCGAGCTATCGCCTATTTCAATTAATTAGCCCTTCATTGCCAATCGGCGGCTTCACCTATTCCCAGGGGCTGGAATATGCCGTGGAAGCGGGGTGGGTGACCAATCGCGATACGATGGAGCAGTGGCTGAATTGCATGGCGAACTCTAGTGTCGCCACCCTAGAACTACCAATTATTGATCGACTCTATCTGGCATTAGAACAAGGTGAGCTCGATCAGATTGAGTACTGGTGTGATTTTTTGTACGCAAGCCGGGAAACCAGCGAACTGCGTGCGGAGGAAAAACAGCGTGGGTTGGCTCTGTTTACTTTGCTTAAGCGATTGGAGATTGATGTCTCTGTCATGGCTTCAATCCAATCGCACCCCAATCAACTGTTGGGATTCTGCATAGCAGCAAAGCATTGGAAAATCAGTTTAGAGGATTTGAAGCAAGGCTACCTGTGGAGCTGGTTAGAGAATTTGGTCACTGCAGGCGTGAAGCTAGTGCCACTTGGTCAAACCGATGGTCAGCTAGCACTACTGAATGTCACACAGCGATTTCCTGAAGTGATCAATCAGGCGCGAAAAATTGAAGAGTGGATGATTGGCAGTTTTACGCCGTCGCTCTCGATTGCCAGTTCACTGCATGAAACACAATACACAAGACTATTTCGTTCATAGTGCAACGATGTAGTGAAAAAGAATATAAGGAATAAGACTATGGAAAGTTATAAGCAACCGCTTCGAATTGGTATTGGCGGCCCGGTAGGCTCTGGTAAAACGGCACTGCTTGAGGTGCTGTGTAAGGCGATTCGTGACAAGCTGAATATCGCGGTCGTTACTAACGATATTTATACACAGGAAGATGCAAAGATCCTAACTCGCGCCGAAGCACTAGAGCCGGATCGCATCATCGGTGTTGAGACGGGCGGCTGCCCACACACTGCGATTCGTGAAGATGCGTCGATGAACCTCGCAGCCGTTGAAGAGCTGGCTAAGCTGCACAAAAACCTAGATGTGGTGTTTGTTGAAAGTGGCGGTGATAACCTGAGTGCGACGTTCAGCCCAGAGCTTGCTGACCTGACTATCTATGTAATTGATGTAGCGGAAGGGGAAAAGATCCCACGTAAAGGTGGCCCGGGTATTACTCGCTCGGATCTGCTGGTGATTAACAAGATTGATTTAGCGCCATATGTTGGCGCGTCGCTAGAAGTGATGGAACAAGATACACAACGTATGCGTCCAACCAAGCCGTTTGTGTTTACCAACCTTAAAGAGAGCAAAGGCCTAGATACCATCATCGACTTTATCGTGACTGAAGGTATGCTTACTCTTAAAGAGCCAGAGAAGGCAAGCTAGTCATTCGCAGCTTCTGATAATTCCCCCATAAGCAAAAGCCCTATCAAATCTGATAGGGCTTTCTAGTTTAACGCTGCTTAGGCGCTTATGCTTTTGCAATCTTTTGGGTGACTTGAGATTCAATCACGCCATCTTCAACTTGCGTTTTGATTACTTCACCAACATTCACATCTTCAATTGAAGAGACCGTCTGTTTAGAGGCTGAATGAGTGATGCTGTAGCCACGCTTAAGCGTCGCGAGTGGGCTTACTGTTTCTAGCTTCTCTGCGGCCATTGCGAGCTGGTGGCGAGTGGTTAGCAGTGTCTTATCCATCGCATCCAATAGCTTTTGCTCTGAACGTTGCAGATGCAGTTTTTGTTCGCCCAAACGCTTAACAGGCGAGTTCAATTGAAGTTGATGCTGCTTACGCTCGACACGCTGTGCATGCTGCTTTAGGTATTGAGCCATACCACGACGCAGACGCATGTCTAGATCATCCAGTTGCTGACTCTGTTTTTGTAACTGGTAGCTTGGATGCTGTTTCTCTAAGCGGAACTTAAGCGCATGTGTCGATTGTGCTTGTTTCATTAATAGGTGACGAATCGCGCTGACTAAGCGTGCACGCTTCGCAGAAAAAGCTTGTTCTTTATGACTGTTATCACGGCTCACTAATTCAGCCGCCGCTGATGGAGTAGGGGCGCGCATATCAGCAACAAAGTCAGCAATTGTCACATCCACCTCGTGGCCGACGGCACTGATGATTGGAATCTGGCTTGCGGCAATGGTGCGCGCAACGATCTCGTTGTTAAAGCACCATAGGTCTTCCAGTGAACCGCCGCCACGGCCCACAATTAACACGTCACACTCATTACGCTCATTGGCGCGTCCAATTGCTTGAGCAATCTGAATCGCTGCTTCTTCGCCTTGAACCATGGTTGGGTAAACCACAACAGGCAAAGATGGATCACGACGCTTTAGTACGTCCAAGATATCGTAGAGAGCGGCACCCGTTTTTGATGTGATGACACCAACACGCTTAGGGTGTTCTGGCAGAGGTTGCTTATTTGATTGAGCAAATAGACCTTCTGCAGCAAGGTTCATTTTGAGTTTTTCAAACTCTTGCTGAAGTCGACCATCGCCCTCTGGCTGCATGCTTTCAATGATCAGTTGATAGTCACCACGCGGCTCATAAAGAGAGAGGCGGGCTTTGACTAATACTTGATTACCGTTTTGAGGCTTAAATGTCACTCGGCGGTTGTTGCCGCGGAACATGGCACATTTCACCTGAGCACGAGAGTCTTTAAGGGTGAGGTACCAGTGACCAGAGACAGGCGCTGAGAAATTGGAGATCTCTCCGACGAGCCAGACAATACCCATTTCATTTTCAAGAAGAAGTCGAACCTCTGCATTGAGGCGAGAAACAGTAAAGATGTTTGGATTGGTCATAGAGGCGCTATCTTTGTAGGACGGTCTTATGTCGTATCTCACAGGGCGTGAGTATGGAAGATAGCGGCAATATAATACATATCAAGGGGGTAAATGCAAATAAAAAATACAAAAATGTGTAGCCAAGCGATTTCCCCGTGCGTATAATCCCTCCGCAATATCTAATCCTAAGAGCTTCATTATGCGAAACGATGAAGCGGGATTTTTCTTTCTACCCCTCAATTGTGAGATATTGCAAATGCTAAGAATTGCCAAAGAAGCGCTGACATTCGATGACGTACTACTTGTGCCAGCACACTCCACTGTTCTCCCAAACACAGCTGATCTTCGCACTCAGTTGACTAAAAACATTTCACTGAACATCCCTATGATTTCTGCGTCGATGGATACCGTGACGGAAGCTCGTCTGGCTATCGCACTCGCGCAAGAAGGTGGCATTGGCTTTATCCACAAGAACATGTCTATCGAGCAACAAGCTGAGATGGTTCGTCAGGTTAAAATCTACGAAGCAGGTGTGGTTTCTCACCCTGTAACAGTAAGTCCTGATGCAACAATCGCTGACGTTGTCGCTCTAACTGAGAAGCACGGCTTTGCTGGTTTCCCAGTTGTTACTGAAACAAACGAACTGGTTGGTATCATTACTGGTCGTGACGTTCGCTTCGTAACAGACTTGTCTAAGAAAGTAGACGTAGTGATGACGCCTAAGTCGCGTCTAGCTTCAGTTAAAGAAGGTGCAACACGTGAAGAAGTGCAAGAGAAAATGCACGAAGCACGCGTTGAGAAAGTACTGGTAGTGAACGATGAGTTCCAACTAACCGGTATGATCACAGCAAAAGATTTCCATAAAGCAGAACGTAAGCCAAACGCATGTAAAGATGAGCGCGGCAGTCTACGTGTTGGTGCCGCTGTTGGCGCTGGCGCTGGTAACGAAGAGCGCGTTGCTGCTCTTGTTGAAGCTGGTGTAGACGTTCTACTTATCGACTCTTCTCACGGTCACTCTGAAGGTGTCCTAAACCGTATCCGCGAAACTCGCGCAGCTTACCCAGATCTAGAGATCATTGGTGGTAACGTTGCAACGGGTGCAGGTGCTCGTGCACTTATCGAAGCTGGCGTAAGCGCAGTTAAAGTAGGTATCGGCCCTGGTTCTATCTGTACAACTCGTATCGTTACTGGTGTTGGTGTTCCTCAAGTAACAGCAATCGCAGACGCTGCAGAAGTTGCTAACGAATACGGCATCCCAGTTATCGCTGATGGCGGTATCCGTTTCTCTGGTGACATTTGTAAAGCAATCGTAGCTGGCGCATCTTGTGTGATGGTTGGTTCTATGTTCGCTGGTACTGAAGAAGCACCGGGCGAGGTTATCCTTTACAACGGTCGTTCTTACAAGTCTTACCGTGGTATGGGTTCTCTTGGCGCAATGTCTCAAGGTTCTTCTGACCGCTACTTCCAGTCTGACAACGCAGCAGACAAACTGGTACCAGAAGGTATCGAAGGTCGTATCGCATACAAAGGTCGCCTAAAAGAGATCGTTCACCAACAAATGGGTGGTCTTCGCTCGAGCATGGGCCTAACAGGTTCAGCAACAGTAGAAGATATGCGTACTAAAGCAGAGTTTGTTCGTATCTCTGGTGCAGGCATGAAAGAGTCTCACGTACACGACGTTCAAATTACTAAAGAAGCGCCTAACTACCGTCTAGGTTAATCGCCTCCTTTAAACGTTTTATAGTGTGCCCATTAGAGGCACACTGTTTTATCTAGCTCTGTTTTTTCTCTATCTATATAGTGATTAAACATTGAGTAAGAGAAAATTGACGAAAACGTTTGCTTTATTTCTTGAAGAGTTAATGAGAGGTGAGTAAACTCGCCTCCGTTTCATCACATAGCCAATAAGACTGCTTACAATGACTAAAAATATTCATGACCAACGTATTCTAATTCTAGATTTCGGCTCTCAATACACGCAGCTAGTTGCTCGTCGTATTCGTGAAATCGGTGTTTACTGTGAACTTTGGAGCTGGGACGTAGAAGAAGCGGATATTCGTGAATTCAACCCAGATGGCATCATCCTTTCTGGTGGCCCTGAAAGTGTAACGGAAGAGAACTCTCCACGTGCACCTCAATATGTATTTGATTCAGGTGTTCCTGTATTCGGTATCTGCTACGGCATGCAAACTATGGCTGAGCAACTTGGCGGTAAAGTAGCAACGTCTACTGAGCGTGAGTTCGGCTACGCAGCAGTACAAGTAACAGGTGAATCTGCACTGTTTGCTGATCTAGAAGCATCGCAAGATGTATGGATGAGCCACGGTGACAAAGTAGTAGAAATCCCAGCGGACTTCGTTAAAACAGGTGAAACAGACACTTGTCCTTACGCAGCAATGGCGAACGAAGAGAAGAAATACTACGGCGTTCAATTCCACCCAGAAGTAACACACACTAAGAACGGCATGAAAATGCTAGAAAACTTCGTTCTTAATGTATGTGGTTGTGAAGGCCTTTGGACTTCTGCTTCAATCATTGAAGATGCAGTTGCACGCATTAAAGAACAAGTAGGTGACGACGAAGTTATCCTTGGCCTATCTGGTGGTGTTGATTCATCAGTAGTTGCGATGCTTGCTCACCGCGCTATCGGTGACAAACTAACGTGTGTATTCGTAGATAACGGCCTACTTCGTCTGAACGAAGCTGAGCAAGTTATGGATATGTTCGGCAACAAGTTTGGTCTAAACATCATCCACGTTAACGCTGAAGACCGTTTCCTAGAAGCGCTTAAAGGTGAGAACGATCCTGAAGCTAAGCGTAAGATCATCGGTCACGTATTCGTAGATATCTTCGACGAAGAGTCTAAGAAACTGAAGAATGCTAAGTGGCTAGCTCAGGGTACTATCTACCCAGACGTAATTGAGTCTGCAGCATCTAAGACTGGTAAAGCACACGTAATTAAATCTCACCACAACGTTGGTGGTCTTCCAGACGATATGGAAATGGGCCTTGTTGAGCCTCTACGTGAGCTGTTTAAAGATGAAGTTCGTAAGATCGGTCTAGAGCTTGGCCTTCCATACAACATGCTTTACCGCCACCCATTCCCAGGTCCAGGTCTAGGTGTTCGTGTTCTTGGCGAAATCAAGAAAGAGTACTGTGACTTGCTACGTCGCGCAGATGCTATCTTCATTGAAGAGCTTCACGCTGCAGACCTTTACCACAAAGTATCTCAAGCGTTCACGGTATTCCTACCAGTACGCTCTGTTGGTGTAATGGGCGATGGCCGTAAGTACGATTGGGTTGTGTCTCTACGTGCTGTAGAAACAATCGACTTCATGACTGCTCACTGGGCACACCTACCATACGACTTCCTAGGTAAGGTTTCTAACCGTATTATCAACGAAGTTGACGGCATTTCACGTGTTGTTTACGACATCTCTGGTAAGCCACCAGCAACAATCGAGTGGGAATAATCTCTCTCTGTTGATGTAATCGAGACAGATTTGTCTTAGATTCTAGAAGCCTCGAACTCTGTTCGGGGCTTTTTGTTTTTTGGAGCCACTCCCCATAACGATTGAGACAAAATGAAGTGATTTATAAATTGTTAGTAAGCGACTCGCAGTTCTTTTCGATTTAACCGTTCGGCACTAGAGCCTTTTCATCGTGCCACATACTCTCTTATCGACGTTACTTATAAGAGAACAAACTATGTTAAACGTGAAGCCGATAGCGCTCGTTGTGAGTGCTCTTTTTGTTGGTGGTAGCATTTTCGCTGGCGGAAGCCATGCGGCGACCAATAGCCAACCAACCATGAACATCCAATCCGATCCGCAGAACCCGACTGGCTATCTTGTGTCGAGAGCTGACCTTGCAGCTGTAGAGCAATCCAAGGCTTCTGATCCTATGTATGCGATTTGGTCTCAAGCTCTGCAAACTCGTTCGAATACGATTGTTGAAGCGATTGAACCCGGTTCGCCTTCCAACCCTGACAACGTAAAACGCGTTGAGCGTGTGTTCCCGCAAACTGAGTGGGACTTCCTAACGCAAATGGCGGCACCAGAATATACCTATACCCGTTTCCTGCGTGCGATTGGTAAGTTCCCTGCGTTCTGTGGAGAGTACACCGATGGCCGCGATTCAGATGCTATCTGTAAGAAATCCATCATCACGGCTTTTGCTCACTTCTCTCAAGAGACGGGCGGACACATCGCGATAGACAACACCTCTGATAATCCATTGGCGTTAGAAGAGTGGCAGCAAGCGCTGGTGCACGTGCGCGAAATGGGCTGGTCTGAAGGCCAAGAAGGCTACACCACAGGCTGTGGTCAGAATGATTGGCAGAATGCGCGTTGGCCGTGTGCGGCGGGGCAGGGCTACTTTGGGCGAGGCGCTAAACAGCTTTCTTACCATTTTAACTATGGAGCCTTCTCTGAGGTAATGTTCGATGGTGATGCAGCGGTGCTTTTGAATAATCCCGGTCTAGTTGCAGACTCATGGTTGAACCTAGCTTCAGCGATCTGGTTTTTCTTAACGCCTCAAGCGCCTAAGCCAGCGATGCTGCATGTGATCGATCGCACTTGGACACCTTCTCAGCGCGAAATCGACGCGGGAATTGGCTACGGCTTCGGAACTACCATCAACGTAATCAACGGTGGTATTGAGTGTGGTGAGCAGAACAAGAACAAAGGCCAGCCAGTGAATCGTATCCGTTACTGGGAAGGCCTAGCTGAACACTATCAAATCCCAATTGAAGCAGACGAGAAGAATACTTGTTGGCAACAGGCGCCTTACGGCAGCTTAAACCTCAACGGTGCGACAGATGTGCTTTATACCAACTGGGATGGTAACTGGAAATACTACGCCGATCGCCCAGAAGGCTTTTCATTTGAGTGTGAGTTAGTTGGCTTCCAAACCGCTTACTCTGCATTAGTGCCGGGTGATTACGAGAAGTGTGTGACCAACTTTTATGGCTCTCATGCGAGCTGGCCAGAAGTGCGTGTGGTCGACAAGCTAGATCCGGTAGATCCTGGAACCAATCCGGGTGGTAATGGCTGGGATGCCAATAAGGTTTACAACTCTGGCGATCAGGTGACCTTTAACGGGGCAACCTATGAGGCGAAGTGGTGGACACAAGGCGATGAGCCTTCCGCTGGCGGCCCTTGGAAATTGGTCGCTGGCGAACCAACGCCACCTGTAGAGCCCGATCCAACACCTGTAGACCCGCCAGTGACTGAGCCTCCGGTAACGAATCCTCCAGTCGAGCCACCAGTTACTGAACCGCCAGTCGTTCCAAGCGAATTTACCACTTGGGAGCCGGGTGTTACTCAGGTGAGTGACGGTGAGAAGGTGACATACCAAGGTAAGTGCTTTGTCGCGAAAAATGGTCCCGGTGTATGGGAGAGCCCAGTTCAATCAAACTGGTTCTGGGATGAGATTAGTTGTCAGTAAATTCAGTACTTGCTGAGCTAATTCCGTTTCAACAAGCCGGGCATACGCTCGGCTTTTTGGTGGTTAGGAATAGATGCGGGAAGCGAGTAAACGAGTGGCGAAGAGCCTGTTTTTGATTGCTCCCAAACTCCGCGCATTCAAGGGTATAAGATCTTTTCGTATCTCTCATCTCGATACTCGAATCAATGATCAGATGCGGGATACGAGTAAACGAGTGGCGAAGAGCCTGTTTTTGATTGCTCCCAAGCTCTGCGTATTCAAGAGTATAAGAGCTTTTCGTATCTCGAATCTCGTTACTCGAATCAATGATCAGATGCGGGATATGAGTAAACGAGTGGCGAAAAGCTCGCTCTCTATTGCTCTTCGCATCTCGAATCCCGTTCACTCGCATCTCAAACACTCACCGTCATTCCCTAGAGCGAGGTACGAGCGTAGTAGGGAATCTCTTGCTTTTGGATATACCTACTGCCTGTAAAAGATTCCAGACATCTCGTCCCTCGATTCTGGAATGACGACTTAAAGAGCTGATACGGGATACGAGTAAACAAGTGACGAAAAGCACGTTCTCTATTGCTCTTCGTATCTCTCATCTCGCTTACTCGAATCTAAACACGTTCTTCTCATCCCGAATCTCGTTCACTCGTATCTCAAAAAACACATACAAAACATGAATACTAAGCCCTGAATATGAAACTAATATTCCATAGGATCATTTATTCAACCTAAGTTTTCGATAACTGGATTACCTCAAATACGGTTTATAGATTAAAATTTTCTTACAATTTTTATTGGTTTTGTTTAACCCCCTATTTGATAAAGGTAAATTCGCAATGTCGACCAAACTAGCTAACCCAGCGCCACTTGGCTTAATGGGTTTCGGTATGACCACTATTCTTCTTAATATTCACAACGCAGGTTTCTTCCCGATTGATTCGATGATCCTAGCGATGGGTATTTTCTACGGTGGTTTGAGCCAAGTGATTGTCGGCACAATGTGCTTTAAGCGTGGTGACACCTTCGGTACGACAGCGTTTACTTCTTACGGTCTATTTTGGCTGACACTGGTTGGTCTGATCGTAATGCCTTACATGGGCCTACCAGCAAGCCCAGCAAGCTTCATGGGTTGGTACCTACTGCTATGGGGCGTATTCACAGGCTTCATGTTCATCGGCTCTCTATGCTACCCAGTAGCGAAGCAAGTGGTATTCGGTTCTCTGACGATTCTATTCTTCCTGCTTGCAGCTCGTGATTTCACTGGTAGCGAACTAATCGGCACTATCGCTGGTTTTGAGGGTATCTTCTGTGGCGCTTCTGCAATCTACTTTGCAATGGCTCAAGTGATCAACAACGAATACGGTCGCACAGTTCTGCCAATCGGTGAGAAGAAAGCACCGCAAGTTGCAACGCAAGAGATCGCAGCTTAAGACCATTGTTTGGGAACAGATCTTAAGATACAGGAAAACAAAACGGGTTAGCCGAAATGGCTAACCCGTTTTTTTATTATCTCTGAATAGGCCTTACAGCACCTATTCAACTCAGGAGTTTACTTACGCAGATGGCTGCTCAACTGGCTTGCTGTCAGTTGTTTCAGCTTCAGGCGATTTGCCTGTCTTACGCTTGTATTTACCTTCCCAGTAGTCTGCACCTTTAATGCCAAGCTTAACTGGGTTGAATGTGTACTCAGTTACGCCTTTCTTCTGTTGCTCTTCGTAGTCTTTCAGCGCTTTCAGAGCTGGTTTAGACATGAAGAAGATAATCAGAATGCCGACGATGTTTAGCCAAGCCATCAGACCAACGCCCACATCACCCATTGCCCATGCAAGGTTGGCGGTTTTCACTGTACCGTAGAATACTGCAGTGATAAGAACCGCTTTCAGAGCAAACATCATACCTGGGATCTTAATAGTACGACGTAGGTACGCGATGTTCGTTTCTGCAATGTAGTAGTAAGCAAGAATAGTTGTGAACGCGAAGAAGAACAGAGCGAACGCAATGAATGGCTTACCAACACCTGGTAGAGCACTTTCGATTGCAAGCTGTGTAAATACAGGGCCGTTCGCACCGATATCTGCAGCTAGGTTCTGTACTAGGAATGCGCCTTCAGCACCACCGTGTACGTTGTATGCACCAGTGATAAGAATCATGAATGCTGTTGCTGAACATACTAGTAGTGTATCAATGTAGATAGAGAAAGATTGAACCAGACCTTGCTGTGCTGGGTGATCAACACTTGCAGCCGCTGCAGCGTGAGGACCAGTACCTTGACCCGCTTCGTTAGAGTAAACACCACGTTTTACACCCCAACCGATAGCAGCACCAACACCAGCCATAGGCGTAAATGCGTCACCAACAATCATACCGAAGATGCGTGGCACCTCACCGATGTTTAGAAGGATGATAACGAAAGCAATCACGATGTAAGCTAGCGCCATGAAAGGAACCACGATTTGCGTGAAGTTCGCAATACGCTTAACACCGCCGAAGATGATGAACGCTAGGATGATCGCAATAACAGTACCAGTGAAAACTTTAGCAAAACTGAACGTACCGATAGCTGTTTCGATCATGTCGCCCGTGCCAAACGCAGCTTCTACCGCATTACCAATGCTGTTTGACTGAACGCCTGGTAGTAGAACACCACAAGCAAAGATTGTCGCGATAGCGAAGATCCACGCGTACCATTTCTGACCCATCGCTTTTTCGATGTAGTAAGCTGGACCACCACGGAACTCGCCTTCATCTTCTTCTTTATAGATTTGAGCCAGCGTCGATTCTGCAAACGCAGTTGCCGCGCCAAAGAAGGCAACAACCCACATCCAGAATACAGCACCAGGACCACCGAAACCGATTGCGGCAGCAACACCAGCAATATTACCTGTACCTACGCGCCCAGAAAGCGAAACGGCAAGTGCTTGAAAAGATGAGATACCTTTACTTGAGCTTTTGCCAGATAACAACAAACGCCACATTTCAAAGAAGTGACGAACTTGAACAAATCGGGTCATTATGGAGTAGAACAAACCTGCGCCTAGACACAAGTAAATCAGTACCGGACTCCAGATTATTCCATTCAAAAAATCAACGAATGACTGCATGAGTATTTTTCCCTGTTAGTTGTACTTATGATTGTTTTTCGTACAACACAATACTTCACATGTAATGCTCTTGTTAAATTATTTATCTATCTAAGCTTAATAGTGTGATATATCGCATGTTCTGGAGTGCTTTTGTTAACGATAAGTTCTATTTTTCCGTTTGCCATTCGACATAGAAATGCAATTTAATGCATTTTTTTAGTTAGATCTCTCTCGGAAAAATAGAATTTCATGATGTGACTGGGTTTGGAATTAAATTTCAACTTTCGGACAAGTTGCTGATAGATACATCAGGACGGTGTTGTATTGTAGTTTTAATACGTAATCTTATCGGTGGTCATTCTATTAATGTGATCTGTGAATCACATTTAGATTGCTGTGTTTGAGTTTTGGTGTGATCAAAATCACAATGGGTGAGTGTGGTATGAATCTCAGATAATTGCAGGATATTTTGCCTAAGTTTGCAGATTTTACCAGAGTCATTGATTGTTACAGATGTGTTTCAGGTTCTATATGTTCTCCCCAAGTTCAAAAATCAAAGTTCAGAGTTTCGGTCGTGTTCTTGCGAACATGGTTATGCCTAGTATTGGTGCCTTTATTGCTTGGGGACTGATCTCCGCACTGTTCATACCAACGGGCTGGTGGCCGAATGAAGCTCTAGCTTCGATGGTTAGCCCAATGATCACCTTTTTGATTCCATTGTTGATTGGCTACACCGGCGGCAAGATGACTGGGGGAGAGCGGGGCGCAATTGTTGGCTCTATCGCAACCATGGGCCTGATTGTTGGCACTGATGTTCCGATGCTAATGGGAGCGATGATCATTGGGCCATTAGGTGGCGCTGTGATTGCACGCTTTGACCGAGCCATCGAAGGCAAGGTTCGAAGTGGTTTTGAGATGCTAGTGAACAACTTCTCTGCGGGCATCGTAGGAATGATGTGTGCCATCGTCGCCTTTTTGATTGTTGGACCTGCTGTAAAAGTGGTTTCGACGATGTTGGCCGCAGGTGTCCAGGCCATGGTCGACACCGGCTCACTGGCTTTGGTTTCTATTTTAGTGGAACCGGCGAAAATTCTTTTCCTCAATAATGCGATTAACCATGGCGTTTTTTCACCAATAGGAATCCAGCAGGTTGAACAATATGGTCAGTCGTTAGTATTCCTTATTGAGTCTAACCCAGGCCCTGGTCTTGGGGTGTTATTGGCTTATATGGTGTTTGGCAAAGGCAGTACTAAACAAACAGCTGGTGGTGCATCCATCATTCACTTCTTCGGCGGTATTCAAGAGATCTACTTCCCTTACGTGCTAATGAAGCCTCGCCTAATTTTCGCTTTGATTGCTGGCGGTATGGCGGGACTGACAACGCTAGTCCTGTTTGATGCGGGATTGGTGTCAGCAGCCTCTCCGGGCTCTATCTTCGCTATTTTGGTGATGGCGCCTAAATCATCAATGTTGGGTGTCGCGCTTTCTATCGCTATCTCAACCTTAGTGTCGTTCTTATGCTCATCACTGGTTCTAAAAACAGAGCAAAGTACGGAAGCTGAGCAGGAAGAAGGCTATTTAACAGGTCGACCACGCTTTTCAAATCGAACGTCAGACTAATCACTTAAAATAAAGACGTTCTCAGAGCGATAGACTAACGTCACCTTAGGCTTAGAGGTAAATATGAGAAACACGCGAGCAGAAAGCGCCATGCTTTCAAAGGCCATAGAGCCTATCGACTTGCCCAATGAAGCTGAACTGCTGGAAGTGATCTCGACTGCTGAGGACGCCAGTGCGGTTTTCTTAGCGGCCTATCATGCCTTGGACGATACCATTGGTGTGTTAATGCAAACTATCTTCTATAAAGACGATTACGCCGTGAAGTTTGTGGTTGATCCTCTGCTTAAGAATCAAGGCCCTTTAGGGGATGTGATGGTTCGTAGCAAGCTGCTGTATGGACTTGGTGTGATTAACCGTGAAATCTATGAAGATGTAGAGCGTTTTGTAACCCTGAAAGAGTGGGCAGACACGCCACAAAGCAGCATCTACTTTACCGACCCAG
The DNA here is from genome assembly GCF_030248625.1 of Vibrio sp. D420a. Taxonomy (NCBI): domain Bacteria; kingdom Pseudomonadati; phylum Pseudomonadota; class Gammaproteobacteria; order Vibrionales; family Vibrionaceae; genus Vibrio; species Vibrio sp. D420a. The sequence goes on from NZ_JAHGAN010000004.1 coordinate 73,640, forward strand.
ATGTGATTGAAGAGCTGCAAAAAGTCCACGTGGTGCAAAGTGTGATGCCTATCGACTACGATCAGCAAGCAGCCAACAACCTACCGGAAGAGATGCTGACCATGTTCATTGACCGTCATAACCAAAAGGTGCAGTCGAGCATAGTATTAGCCATTGCAGAACTCGTGAGACAAATCTGCCACTGCGACACCTCATTTCTTCCTTCTTAAGTGCTCATTTAGCATTGCTTACAGTCATAATTAATCTCCTCTCAACCATTAATATTGTTACTAAATTTTACCCATATCATATCCGTGAAGTGCATCGAAACTCATTTTGAAACCGATTGAGTCAATGACTGTATAAATAAAAAATATCTAGCGTTTTTATATGTTTATGGAGGATTTATGAAAACACTAGGCGGCGTTGTTTTGGGGAGCCTACTACTAGTAGGTTGTGGTGGCGGCGGAGGCGGTAGCAGCAGTAGCGGTGGCTCTGGTACTGGCAATTTGAGTGGCCTTCCTGACCCTGGAGGAGTATCAAGCACCAACTATGACCCACGACAGTTGCGTGCTCAAGCGACTTTTTCCAATAGTACTGTCACTGGTTCAACTATCGTTTTTGCACTTACCTATGAGAAAGACGCAACGCGTCTGATGTCAGTCGATGATCTCGATGAAATTGAAGTGCTGGTCGATGGTACACCGGTTGTTTTGACTAATATGTACGGCTTTCTCTATTCGTATGATATGCCAGCTAATGCTTCAAGTTATGAGGTAAGTTGGAAACGTGATGGTGAGGTAATTGCATCGACGAGTTTTGATGGTGAACCCGCTGAGATTCCTCTCACAACTCTTTATGATGGCAGTGGCGTACAGTTCAGTTGGGTAGAGCAAGCCAACACTACTTATCGCTTTGTGATTCCAGGGTTAACGTGTACGGATCGCTTCGGCAATAATGAACACTTCTCGCACTGGGAAAATGATGATTTATCTAAGAACGTGGTTGAGGGAGGTTCGTACTATGTTCCACTTAGCCTCTTTAACAACTTCACTGAAGACCAGCTAAGAGCTACCTACCAAACTTGTTTCGTTAGTTTAGATGTGACCGGAGAACACCATGACATTAATATTCGAGATTCTGGTTATCAAATGAAGGGCATTGCGATGGGATCTGGCGTTGAACTGCTTACCATTTTCTAAGTTATTCTGACCATGCTCTGAGTTATCTCTATTCAGATATTTATTCTTTGGGGAAGGTTATTCTTCCCCTTATTCTCTAGAAACACTATACCCACGTCCTTCAAGTAATTTGGCAAAGGTGGATTGAGTTTTTGGTTCACCATGAATCAAATGGATCGATTTTGGTGGGGGAGTGATTCCCTCGATAAAGCGCATGAGATCGCTTTGACCTGCGTGAGCGGAATAACCAGACATCGTATGAATTTGTGCATTCACTGAGATATGAGCTTGGTCGATCTCTACAGACATTTCTCCTTGCTGCAAAGCACGACCTAATGTTCCATGGGCTTGATATCCCGCCAAAATCACATCAGTTCTCTGGTCGGGTAGTAAAGCCGATAGATAGTTCATGATTCGCCCGCCCTGACACATTCCCGAAGCAGCAATCACTATCGCAGGCTCTGCTGTTGATTTAAGTCTATTGACCAGTTTCTTGTGGGCTCGGTGATCATCAATCGTAATGCACTGCTCGAACGCCAATGGATTGCGGTGTGCTGATAATCTCTGTTTCGCTTCCTCTCCCCATAGCTCTTTGAATTGACGATAGGAGCGGGTGATCTTGTGTGCCATTGGTGAGTCAAGAATGATGGGCAGCTGGCGACTCAGAGAGCGCTGCTCGATCATCTGTTCAATATCAAATAGCAGTTCTTGAGTTCTTCCAACGCTAAAGGCGGGAATAAGGATTGCGCCACCATCTTCCAATGAGTGGTCAATAATGCGGTTTAGGGTTTCTGCACGCTCAGCGATATTGGAATGATTGCTCGCACCATAGGTCGATTCAATAAACAGATAGTCAGCTCTTCCAGGTGACACTGGGTCGGGCAGTAGGGGAGTGTTACTTGGGCCAAGGTCTCCAGAAAATACCACCACCTCTTCATTCGGTAATTTAACCTCAATATAAGCCGAACCAAGTATGTGCCCTGCGGGTTGAAAACGAGCATAAAGAGTATTTGGCCTACCATGATCCTTTTGCTTGTTGAGGTGAGGTGCTCGCGGAATGGGAAACCATTGATGATAGGCTTGAGGCTGTATTAGTGAGTGAATTCTTTTGAGGATTTGCTTTTGTTGGCGGTGGCTAAAGCCTTGCAGTTTTAGACCATCTTCAATCATTAGCGGGGCAATGGCGGCCGTCGCTTTGGTACAGATGATGGGTTGATTAAAGCCTGTCGCCAGCAGCCATGGAATGCGACCAATATGATCAATATGGCTATGGGTCAGCAGCAAAGCGTTTAGATGCTGAGTGTCAAACTCAACTTCTAATGGGCGTGTATCTGCGCCTTGAAACAGACCACAATCAATCAGTATTGCTTGGTCTTCCACTCTCAGCTCATGACAAGAGCCCGTAACTGTATGTTTACCACCGTGATGAATAACCTGCATTCGCCGCTCCTATTAAAGCCAACCTCAATTGTGCTAATCGTGACGGGCAAAGAAAATAGCAGCGACGAGAGTTGCGAGGCCGCAAGCGATAAAATGTAATTGAGCCTTCACTCAGCCCAACTGTCGCGAGATATCACTCTGCTATTGGGTCGAACTTTTACGTGTATCGAGCTTTGGACTGGCTCCAGACTCTAAGCGCGCGACTTCTGCATCAAGCTGGGCAATTTTTTCCGCCATTAAAGCGTGGCAGTGATCAGCAAGGGCTCTGGCATCACCCAGTTCGTAACCCGACACATCGATAGGTTCGAGCATTTCAGTGATCACAATGCCGTTGTTGGCGCGATTCAAATCAATCTTATTGTGAGTGGTACTGGTACACATTGGGGTAATAGGCACACCTGCCTCAATCGCCATGCGGAACGCACCCGTTTTAAAAGGCAAGAGCCCACGGCCTTTGCTACGAGTACCTTCTGGGTAAATCCATACCGAAAGGTCTCTCTGGTGAATCGTCTCAGCTACTTGCTTAATCGTATCTCTGGCTTTGGATTTGTCTTCACGATTGATCAAAATGTTACCCGTGATCCAATACAAAACGCCAAAGAACGGAATCCATAGTAAATCGCGTTTCCCCAGTGATACGGTGCGAGGTCTTAACATTCCCGGATCGGTAACAAAATCAAACACACTCTGGTGATTCGAAATGTACACGCTGTTTTTTGGCGTTGGCGCGTTCTCTAGCCCGCGCTGAATAATTGTAAGGCCAAGGATCTTTTGCAGTTGATTGAACCAGCGACAGAAGAAATACACATGCTTAGGGTTTTTAGGGCTAAACAGACAGAAAACAAGTGCACTCAGTGTTGTGGTAACCACAAACACCGTAGCCAAGATAAGACGAAGAACAGTAAGCACAGCCGACTCCTTTCCACTGCACATTGGCAGTATTCAAACCGTTGAAGAAGATTAGAGCTTCAGTTCTATTTAACCAAGTTGCAACATTTTGAGAGCGGCAGACATCAAGAGTGAGAGATGTATATAAAACCGCAGTCAAGAATCTAGGGTATCAGCACACACGTGTTCACTGGCTAGAGTGATATTGGGATCAAAGAAAACGATCATGCTGAGGAAAAAACAGTAACAACGGCATCTCTAGATAGAAATCTATTAATCATCGATTTATCATTGAGTTAGAACTCACAACAACCGGCCGAGTATGTCTTCTACTATCGATTTCTATCACCACAATGCGCTTACCTTAAGTCATCAGTACAATTCGGTATCGTTTGAATCTGTACACCACAGTTGGAAGCCTTATTGGCCTCTAGCGGGCGATAAAGTGCTTGATGTTGGCGCTGGTAGCGGGCGTGATGCTCGTTGGATGCAACAACAAGGTTGTGAGGTGATAGCTATCGAACCGAGTAATGCTCTTCGCGAGTTAGGAGCAGAATACACCGGGGTAGAGGTTACTTGGATTAATGATGCACTTCCTGCATTGAGTCGAACTGAAAATCTCGGGATGCGCTTTGATCTTATCTTGGTGAGTGCGGTTTGGATGCATCTTCCAAGCAGCTATCGTGAGCGAGCCTTTCGCAAACTCTCTAATCTACTTGCACCTAATGGCCGCTTGATTATCAGTCTTCGACATGGTGAGTTCGACGACCAACGTCAAGGCTATCCGGTTTCTGTTGAAGAGCTCGAACAGCTGGCAAAAAATAGTGCCTTACAAGTCCGACATATTGACGAGAGCAAAGATCAACTCAATCGAAGTGAGGTTTGGTGGCAGACCGTTGTTATGACCTTGCCTGATGATGGTTCCGGTGATCTCAACAAAGTGCGCCATATCATCGTTAACGACAACAAGTCAGCGACTTACAAACTGGCCTTGTTGCGAACACTATTACGTATTGCTGATGCTCATTCAGGAGCGGTCATCGATAGAAGTGACGGAAAAATACTGCTTCCAGTAGGACTGGTAGCTCTGTACTGGGTAAGGCAGTTTAAAAGGTTGATTGATATCGACATTGAAGGTTCTGGTATTCAGCAGAATAGCAATACCACCAAGGGGCTCGGTTTTGTCAAAGAAGATGGTTGGAATCAGCTCAAGCATTTGAGTGCCGACGATCTTGCGATTGGTGCGATGTTTTTAGGAGAAGAAGCGAAAGCGCTACAGAAACTGTTCTCACATACCATAAGTACCATCAAAGCTGGGCCTGTCACTTTTATCTATCAGGGAGCCAAAGACAACAAACTGTTCGAGATACTGCCTCCAGCACAGCGTCGAAAGTCACTCAGTTCTTTGGTGATAGACAGCGACTTCTTAGCCAGCTTTGGTTACTTCACTTTGGATGAGAGTTTGTGGGAGTGTTTTCGAATCTATCACTCTTGGATTGAGCCATTAGTCGTTAACCAATGGGTGATGGAAATGCAGCGCTTCGAGACAAACCGTGAACGCAACATTTCACTGCAAACCTATCATGACTGCTTGGTGTGGATTGACCACAACCACGATACGCGAGATGTCAGAAAGCGCGTAGAACAACTTCGCAAAGAACACACTGAGATTGTAAGCGTGTGGAGTGGAACTGTGCTTAAGCAAGACTATCACGTTGATCACTGCCTGCCATTTACCTATTGGCCGAACAATGACAAATGGAATTTGTTGCCAACCACAACCAACGAAAACCTCAAAAAAAGTGACAAAGTGCCTACAGCGGAGAAGCTACATAAATCAAAGCAGAGGATCTTGGATTGGTGGCAATTGGCATGGGATCACTCTGACCTATCCAAGCAGCGATTCTTTTCTGAGGCAGCCCTCTCCTTGCCGAACATTCCACCGCGATGCCGTGACTTTGAAGAGGTATTTGATGCGATGGGACTGCAGGTTCGTGGCGTTAAAAGTCGCCTACTTATCAATGAATGGAGTTAGGTAGAGAGTCATGAAACACATCGGCATAGATGCCTGCAGAGCGGGTTGGGTGGTTTGGAGTTGGCAGCACGATGAAGTGGAGCTAAAAGTGGTGGCAGAGCTGTCTGAGATAACAGAACAGTTGCGTGATGCTCATACTCTGATTGATATCCCAGTCGGCTTTAGTGATTCACAAACGCCTGATAGGTTGTGCGACAAAGCAGCCCGAAAATACTTAACGAGAACTCGCGGGGCTTCAGTGTTCCCAGTGCCTTGTCGTGAAGCGGCTTATGCTGAAAGCTACCCTCAGGCTTGTGAGATTAACTTCGAATTGTGTGGGCGTAAGCTCTCTAAACAGGCATGGTACATTCTGCCAAAAGTGCGCGAGGTGGATGCCTTACTCAATCTTTACCCTGAACTCTATCTGCGAGAATCTCACCCAGAGGTGGTGTTCGCTACTTTGAATGGTGCGCCGTTAGAGCACTCGAAAAAGAGCATCGAAGGCCAACAGCAAAGGCTCGACTTGTTAGCGCGATATCTACCGAAACATATCGATAAGCTCAAGCACCAAGTAGCAACCACCAAGAAATCGAAAGTGGCGCCTGATGATCTCATCGACGCGTTCGCTTTAATGCTGTGTGCTTTGCATTCTCAGCAACTGAGCTCATTTCCTGAGAATGAAGACAAAGATCCACAAGGTCGAACCCGAGAGATTGTCTATTGGCAGCCGCCATCTCATTAGCTCTTTTCATGTCTAAAAGCCACTTACAGTGTCTTAACTGCCGTTAGTTATCTTCATAACTCGCGAGACGTATTTTCTGTTGCTCTAATTATTAATAAGAGCAGTCGTTATGAGAAACAACATCGCAGAAGATAACTCCTACACCATCGGTCAAACTCCATTGGTGCGCTTGAACCGAGTGAGCAACGGACGTGTGCTGGCCAAGATTGAATCACGTAATCCAAGTTTTAGTGTTAAGTGCCGTATTGGCGCCAACATGATCTGGCAGGCGGAGAAGCTAGGCAAGCTAGTACCGGGGATTGAGCTTGTTGAGCCGACCAGCGGCAACACGGGTATTGCTCTGGCTTATGTTGCTGCGGCGCGTGGCTACAAGCTGACTCTGACCATGCCGGAATCGATGAGCTTAGAGCGCCGCAAGCTATTGAAAGCCTTGGGCGCAAACTTGGTTTTGACCGAAGCGGCCAAAGGCATGAAAGGCGCGATAGAAAAAGCGCAGCAGATCGTTGATGCCAACCCAAATAAATATCTGCTTCTTCAGCAGTTTGATAACCCTGCTAACCCTGAGATCCATGTAAAAACCACGGGGCCAGAGATCTGGGATGCTACTCAAGGTCAAGTAGATGTATTTGTCGCAGGCGTAGGTACGGGCGGCACCATCACAGGCGTGAGCCGTTATCTTAAGAACTATCAGAAAAAGCCGGTGTTGTCGGTGGCGGTTGAGCCTGCTGAATCTCCTGTTATCTCTCAATCATTGGCAGGGGAAGAGATTCAACCTGCGCCCCATAAAATTCAAGGCATTGGCGCTGGGTTCATTCCTGGAAACCTAGACCTTACCCTTATCGACCACGTAGAGCGTGTCACTTCTCAAGAAGCTATCGATATGGCCAATCGTCTCATGAAAGAAGAGGGCATTCTAGCGGGGATCTCTTCTGGCGCGGCAGTAGTCGCGGCGAATCGAATTGCTGATATGCACGAATACCGAGGCAAGAACATTGTGACGGTGCTACCAAGTTCGGGCGAGCGTTACCTAAGCTCTGCGCTATTTGCAGGTATGTTCGATGAAAAAAGCAGTAACTAGCGCGATCATCTCTATTTTTGGGGAACTGGTGAACGCCTTGCTTCCACAAGCTGGCGTCAAAGCCCTAAAAGAGCGCATAGCCGATGAAGATGGAACGCTAATCTTTTTCTATGTCGCTCCTGCGTATATCGCGACTTACCTAGGCTTAGTCGCCCTTACTTTTTATAGCCAGTAAGCGCCATAGAATAGAGATGGATAAGTCGCTCAATCTTATCTATCTCATTTAATAATAAATATTTCGAAGGTAAATCATGTCAATTACTTTTCAAGGCGAAGCGGTTTCTGTTTCTGGTTCATTCCCACAGGCAGGCCAAGCAGCACCAAACTTCACACTATGCTCAGCAGAGCTTGCAGACATCACTCTTGAGTCGATGAAAGGCCAGAAGTTGGTACTGAATATCTTCCCAAGCATCGACACGCCAGTATGTGCGGCAAGCGTACGTGAATTTCACCAAAAGCTGGCAAGTGTTGAAGGTGTTGCTGTACTGAACATCTCGGCAGATCTGCCATTTGCAACGGGCCGTTTCTGCGCATCTGAGTCTATCGATTCAGTGCAAAATCTCTCTTTCTTCCGCTCTCCAACATTCACTGAAGACTACGGTGTGAACCTGAATGAAGGCGCACTAAAAGGCCTAGCAACTCGCGCAGTGGTTGTGGTTGATGAAGAAGGTAAAGTGATGCACAGCGAATTAGTTTCTGAAATCACAGAAGAGCCTAACTACCAAGCCGTTCTTGAAGTAGTAGGTGCTTAACATGAAAAAGTCACTGTTAGTTATGGCACTTTCTGCTCTGTTTTCGACTGCAGCTTCAGCGCAGTTTGAAGTAACAGAGCAGCACGCTAGCTTAGGTTCAGGCGAGATCGTGACGCTAGAGAAAACCAACAAATTTCATCTAGCTGGTGAAGGTGTAAAAGTCGGCGACTACATGCCTTCTGTTCAGCTAATGACATCAAACCTTAAGCCGTTCGATACCAGCGCAACCAACGGCAAAGTGAAGATCTATAGCTTACTGACGTCAGTTGATACTCCTGTATGTGTTCAGCAAGCGGCAGAGCTTTCTCAGTTTGTGAATGAGAATAAAGCGTCACTGAAAGATATCGAGTTTTACGCGATCAGTGCAGATACACCATTCGCACAGCAGCGTTTTATTTCTGAGCATGAGCTAACGGGTGTTGAGTACCTGTCAGACTCGGTAGAGCATGCATTTGGTGAAAAGACTGGCGCGCTGATCAAAGAACTTGGCCTACTGACGCGCAGCATTGTGGTGACGGATCAAAACAACAAGATCATTCTCGTACAACGTGTACCAGAACTGACGACATTGCCAAACCTTGCAGCTGCTGTCGAGCTAGCGAAAAAACAAGGTTAATCAATCTCGGTGTTAGAACGCCGACTTTGACGACAAGAGTTCTCTTGTAAATCAATTATTAAGCCCTTCTTTTATAGAGGGGCTTACATTATCTTAAAGAGTAAATCACCTCTTGGCCTTACACTGCCCCCATTAGAGCAACGCAAACGTTGCCGTGACGAAAAACGTTTATAATGTAAGAGAGTTAAAGCTTTGCTTTTGTGAGATTTTAGCTTTACTGGCTAGGTTGGTTATTAATACTAATTTAAGTAGAGAATATTCAATGTCTGACGTTTTAATAGTGGAAGATGATCTGCAGCTTAGGGAGATGCTGTGTTATTTTTTGAAAAATGTAGAGGGATATTCGGTTGACTGTTTAAGCAGTGGTGAAGGTGCCGCTGAGATAATTATGGAGCAAGCGCCTAAGTTGGTATTGCTTGATATCCAACTCCCACACACTTCTGGGTTAAGTGTTCTCGAGAGCCTGCGCCAACAAGGCTCGACCATTCCCGTGATCATTATGACCGCCAACGACAATGAGATCACAGAAACCAATGCACTCACTATTGGGGCGAATGATTACATTACCAAGCCAGTTCGCACCAATGCGCTTCGTGAGCGTATCCGAAAGATCCTAGAGCAGAAACCAAGTATTCATTCTCGTGTTGAAGAAGAGTTGATATTTAGGTTGTGCCCTAGAAACTCAACACTGCAGTTTAAGCACATTACGGTTCCATTGATTCCCTCCGAATTTGAGCTCCTTGAGTTGTTGGCGAAAGCCGATGAGCCCATGCCAGTACATGAGCTATTCCAGCACATTCACGGCTTTCCTTATCACATTGAAGACCGCTCTATTTACATGCGAGTGTCGACCCTGCGTAAAAAGCTCAGCGCCTACCTGCCAGATATGGAGCTGATCAAAAACAAACGTAGCCGCGGTTTCTACCTTAACTATCAGGTTGTGGTTCGATGAAAACCTTTATCGGTCAGATCATCAGCTCACTGATCTTGGGCTACTTGATCAGCACCATGCTGTCGTTGGTGTTACTGACTCCGTACAAAGAACAGCTGCAACAAGACCTGAACTTTCGCCGTTTAGAGATGGTGTTGAACGGTTTTCTGGAGCCGCTCGTTCCCAGCAAGCCTGAAGAAGAGTCTCCGGTTTGGTTGTTCCAATGTGATGTCTCGTCGGGAGAGATGCAAAGGGTCGATGAAGGAGAGTACACACTGGCGAAGAAACGCGGCGATAAAGAGATTTTAGGAACGTTCAATAGCGAGGCCTACAACAATGATCCAGCGATTCGCCACATCAAACTGGTGGAGCTTTTGGAAGATGTTCTGCAGCTTGTATGTACGTTGATCATCTTGGTCTTGTCGCTGCGTACTTGGACCAATGGCTTTAAGTCGCTTCATCACCTATCTACACACTATGCGCGGGGCGACTTCAAGGCACGTGTCGATGAAACGGGCCCTGAAGCCGTGAAAATACTGATCGCGAATCAACATCAGATGGCGGAAGCGATAGAGAGTTTGATGGCGCGTCAGAAGATGATTTTTGCGGCACTGCCTCATGACATTCGAACCCCACTCTCATCGATCCAGCTAACCAGTGATATGTTGGTCGAGAGCCACAACAGCAATGCATTTCTGCTAACCAAGCTCGATGAGCAGGTGAGAAGCCTGAACATGCTGTGTGAGAACAGTCTCCACTTGCTGAAGATTCTAAACAAGCAGGTGCCACTAGCCAGAGAAGAGGCGAACTTTGAAGCGATAGTGCATAAGACTTTCTCGGCACTGAGCAACAAAAAAGGGTTGGAGCTGGTTAACTGCGATCAAACGATCACCACCGATCGTAAAGTGCTCAAGATATTGCTATTCAACATTCTCAGTAATGCGTGCCGTTACACGCGTGAGAACATCAAGATTGTTTACACTAACTACCCGCATTTCGATGTCGTGAAGATCAGCGATGACGGGCGCGGCTTTCCACAACCTATCATCCAAGCATTCAATAATGGCGACATTGATAGCATTAAGCCGCAAGATGGGTTTGGGATTGGAATGCTGCTTATTTACGAGCTTACCGCGCATTTGAATGGCAAAACCCTGTTGTCGAATACTGATCACGGCGGACAAGTGACTCTCATCATGCAGCGCTGATTCCTTTAGCCTATTGAAATACAACAAGCCCTCTTGCTGTAAGAAACACAAGGGGGCTTGTTTTTTAGCTAGTGGTTAGTGACTAGTCATTAGTGGTGATGGTGAACGTGTGCGTTTTCCTCAACCGCGAGTTCGACTTCTACTTTGCCAGCGTTCTTAAATTGTAGGGTCATCGGGAAGCGTTCGCCTTTTTTGTAAGACTTGTTTGGGTTGAAGATCATCAAGTGATAGCCGCCCGGCTTGAACATCACTGTCTTCATGCTGCCAATACGCACGTTATCGATTTTCATCATCTTCATCATGCCGTCCGACATCTCATGAGTGTGAATCTCTACGCGACTTGCGATAGGGGTCGATGCGCTGATCAAAAAATCATCCTTTGTCGCTAGGTTCTTGAGCTGGAAAAAGCCAGCAATTACAGTGGCATTGGGTGGCGCTTCACGGCTCCAAGGGTGATCAATTTGAATGCTATCAGCGGTATATTCATGAGCTGCGACGTTGATACTAAAAAGCGTCGCGATAAATAGAATTAAAGTGTTGAGCTGTTTTTTCATAATAGTCTCTCTTGTTTTTAATAATCGGTTACCAAGTCAGGTTGCCCTGATACACCAGCCAAAAGGCCAGTTGGTTTTGTTGAGTAATGGATTCGTAGTTGGTTTGAAATCGCACCAGCTGGAACGGTGCAATTTGCCAGTTAGCAATAGCACTGATGCGTTGCGGGTTGTGGCCATTGGCATCTAGAGCTTGTTCGAATTCGCTGCTGGTTTGGGTGACGTCATTATCGGTGGTTAGCCAGTCATAACGAGCGGCTACTTCAATGTCTTCAAACTGCCAGCTGAGTTGGGTAGTGATGCCATGTTGAAAGGCATCGAGTTCTGAGCGGATCTGCTGTGAATCGGTGAGGGTCGATTCAAGGCGTTGTCCCATCCACTCAAGTTGCCAGTTCAATGCACCCCACTGAAGGTTGCCGCCGAAAGATGCCAGCGTCGTGTCACCATCAAACATAATATTGATGTCCGTTGGATGAGCATGACCGTGATTATCAGAAGCGTCCGCCTGTCGCTGGTGAGCTTTAAAGAAGGCAAGGCTTGCGACTAGGTTGATTTGATAGTCGCTGCGCAAGTGGTGCCACTGTGTATGCAGTCCGAATGCAGCGGGTGATGCGGAATCTGTATCGTATTGCGCAGGGAAACCATCGCCACGCCCAATCCACAAAGTGACGTCATACTGGTTTTGTGCGTAGGTCGCTTGAAGCGCATCATCGGAGTATTGATTCCCCAGAAAAGCCTGCTGAGTTAACGATGCATCTAGGAAGCGCCAATCGTGCTCATGAGTGCTGTTGTATAAGCCAATCTCACTCAACTGACGGCCAAGGCGCAGGGTCCAATCCTGATGTAGATAGGGCTGCAGCCATAACTCTTCCAACTCAATGCCTTCACCGTGATGGCTGCCGATGACGAGTTTGGTCGCGAGCACTTGGTCGAGACTAGCCAGAAACCCCAGTTCACCGTGCATAAACTGCAAGCCCTCTTCGTAGTGGAAGGCATTGGTGTCGGTAAGCACACCGGGAATGGTGTAAGCCGAATCTCGGTCAGTTTGGTAGTAGCCAAATTGGGCAAACACATTGGTTTGTACATTTACCTCACTTAGGTTCATGTTATCTACAGTGCCAGTTTCAGCATGAACGGAAGCGGTGAACATCAGCACTCCTAGCGATGCTGTGATTGCTCTATTAAGAGTGGTTTTCGAAACGATCATTGCGCAGCTCCTTGTAAAAATGGGTTGGAATAACGTGGGTTAGAGATAAACACCTCGTCACTCAACGCATTTAGGAAGGCCAGCATGTCCTGCTTCTCTTGTTGGCTTAGCGAAAAGCCTTTGACGAACTCACTCTTGTTCGGGTTGTTTCTACCATCGCCCTGATGCTCTCCCGAAGTGATATTGCGGCCACCGTTGGCGTAGAAATCTAGGACTTCCGATAAGGTCGCGATGCTGCCATCGTGCATGTAAGGGGCGGTAAACTCCACGTTTCTGAGTGTTGGCGGGCGGAACTTTCCTTTGTCTTGTGGGTTTTGAGTCACGGTAAATAGGCCGTTGTCCTCAATTGGGTAGCTGCCCTCATCATCTAGGTTGTACAACCCAGTATTGAAGAAAGGACGCGACACGAATACCGAGTCACTGTGTAGGGTCGAATCGCTGAAGTTAAAGCCATTGTGACAGTGGAAACACTCCATCTTTTCACTGTTAAACAGATCTTGTCCGCGCAGGGCTGAGCTACTCATGGTGCCTTTATCAAAATCTGAATCTTTGGAAATCAACGCTCGGTTAAACACAGCCAACGCCTTGATGATATTGGGAAAGGTCACCGCGTCTTGGTCATCAGGAAAGGCGGCATTAAAGCGGTTGAGATAATCCACGTCATTGCGAAAACGCTCTAATATTGCCTCCCGATTTGAATCGTTGATGCCCATCTCTACGGGGAACTCACCAAATAGCGGGATCACCAACTGCTGCTCAATCTCTTTCAAGATAGGGTTTGCCCACGTGTAAGAGGCGTTGTAGCCAATGTTGGTCAAGGTTTGGGAGTTGCGGTGCAACACCTCGCCTGTTGACCCCGTGGGTACGGTTAATCCGTCAGAAAACGCCAATGCCTGCTGGTGGCAAGACTCACATGACATGGTCTGGTTGCCAGACAGTTTGGTGTCATAAAATAGGTGTCGACCTAGCTGAAACTTCTCTTCCGTTGCAGGATTATCTGCAGGCTCTTTCGGTTGAGGAAGAGAGCCTGTTTGGAAGTCAAAACCGAATGGATTGGTGGTGTTTTCTGGGGTAACGGTATAGCTTGATTCGCTGCCACAGCCTGCGAACATGACGATCGCAAGCGATGCCAGCAAACCTCGCTTCAGGTTTGCTGACATAGCGATTACTCCACCGACACCCAAGATTGCGATGTGCTGCAGTTACCTGCGCTACATTCCCCAGTGGTTAGGTCTAATCCAAGCTTATCGAAAATACCCTGGCAGTCGGCATCAACACTTGAGGACATACAACCCGGAGGCGTCCCCGGAGTATTGAAAGTAATGTCGTTACTCGCGACCAAGCTTTGGTAATCAAACACAATCACATTGGATGCATGGTCAAAGTTATCGAACTGGTATGTGGGCCTGTTCGGGCGAGAGTCGACACAATTAACAATTTCAGATTCGGCATCCACTACTTCACAACCTGTAGTACCTAAGTGAATATTCCAACCACTCACATCCATACGTAGGTGTTTATGGCCGTTTTGCCAGCTCCAGTTCATGCCCATTACATCAAGTGGTGATACCGCGTCGTTACCATCAATACCGTAGTGGTTGAGGTCGGTAGGAACGCCGAGTGTAAAACGTACACCTGTGTAATCACCTTCGGGAACTTGACCTGTGATTTGGTGATTGAGTGCTTCATTGCCATTGGCACAGCTATCCGCACCCGTCTCAAAATCCAGTAGGGCAACGTTCTGATATTGCCATTTTCCATCTTGCTTGAGGCTGACTGGCGTTGCTTGACCCTTGTCATCAATCAGTTTGAGGTTAGAGATGTACATACGCACGTCTTTAAACTCTGGATTGGTGTTACGTGTACCCACTGTAGCGGTATCCATCAGCTTACATTCGATGTCTTGTGTACCGACTTTGGCAGCAAATTGGATGGTGACATCTTGCTGGGTTACCGACGTTGATGGGCTAGAGCTTGAACCACCACAAGCGGACAAAGCGGTGCAGACTAAAGCGGTAACGAGCGCTTTCGTCTTTGGGATTTGGTTGAACATAGACTTTCCTTTCTTATTATTTTCTTGTGCACAACAGATTGAATGCGTGCAAATACGTCCCGCCATTTGAATCAAAGGCGGTGATTAGTGTTTTGTTAGAAAAATAGGCGTATGGCGAGATCGCCGAATTACGCGAAGAAAGTCGAGGGTGGGGATTGCTTAGGCGCTAGTGCGAGGTAAATCTTACGGTAACTTTGAACATGGTGATAGGGAGTGAATGAAGTCACGATTCGGCACAACCAAACCGCCAACGCCGCTAACACCATTGCGATCATGGTGATAGAAAACTGACACATCTCTAGCAGAGGACATTGAAATTTGAGCGGGTCATGGATTTCATCGATAGACAGTGGCGACATCGCGTTATCTTCGATGAGTTCGCTAATATCGACCCATTTAAAGCCTTCAGCGGTACACAGCAAGATCTTCTCTCCCTGTGCTTCTGACAGCCAGTTCTTGTTATTCACTTGTGATGGGTTGAGCGCCATCGTGGCTAATAAATATATCTGAAACAGCAAAGCAGCAATGACGTAAATCGCCATTACTTTTTGTTTTATCTGCTTATTTCTTGATATATGCATCACAACATTCAGTTCACTAAATTCGGCGCGGATACTACCAAAGAAATTAAGGGAATGTAATGCTAAGTTTATAAAACGGTGACATAAATACTTAAAAGGAATAATGATTTAGCTTCTATACTTTTAGTTGATTCGTTTAAAGAGGCTGACTTGTCTTCAGTGGATTTCATGAGGTATAGACATAGGTTCTTAGTTGAATACTTCATGAAAATGGGCTGCTCTAAAGTCAATAATTGATGAGGTTAACCCCGGTTAAGTCATCGATTTGTCATTGAAAAAGTCACCACGTAAACGTTATGTGAGAACCACTGCTGACGCGGGAACTCTGAGCAAAAACGTCAGTATTATTAGTGAACTGATGACAACGGAACAACTAATGAAAAAGATACCTTTGGCTTTAACTCTATTAAGTACACTCGTTTTTTCACACTATTCCATGGCAACAACTGACACTTCACCTACCACGCAAAACCCAACCTATGAGCTTGATGGCAAGTCGGTGCTTGGTCGTACCGAGAATGTTTACTTGTCTAAAGTGGAAGGGCTTAGTGATATTTCTTTTGTCGGAAAAATCGACACCGGCGCTGAAACCACCTCGATGCACGCAGAAGAGATTCAAGTAACCAGTACCCATCCAGATTACAAAAATCTAAAAGACCAAGAGTTGATGCTGGCGCTGACAGAAGAGGTGCTGAACAATGGCGATGTGGCCTACAGTGATTGGGATGCCAGCACCTTCGAACCTTTTGAAACACAGGTATCGTTTAAGATTCAAAACCCCAAAACTGGGGAGATGGAGCTGATTGAGGCACCTCTAGAGCGTGTCAGTATGATCCGCAGCCGAACCAGCAGTACGCCAATATTGCGCCCAACCATAAAAATGTCGCTCAAAATTGCAGACCAAGAGCTCACGACTGACGTTAACCTCACCGATAGAAGCCACTTTTCTGCGCCCATTTTGATCGGTAAAACCTTCTTAGCTGACAACGCGTTAGTGTTTGCGGGCTATGACTACCTACAAGAGCAAGAAAAGGCGACGGTCGTAGGCAGAAAGGAAGTGGTATCCATTAATGGCTTATCAGTGAATGCAAGCTTCTCTTTTTCGAACCGCTACAGCAATCTACATGCTGAAGAGATTGATGTTGATAAGAAAAGCAATCTAGTGACCTTTGATATGGTCAGTAACGATGGCCGGAAACAAGAGATGAGCCTACCACTGGTGCGTATGCTCAATGTAGGCGGTAAACAAAGGCCTTTGGTGTATGTTCCTGTTGAGTTGGGTAAAGACACCACGCGAGATATTTTGGTGTATCTGCGCGATCGTTCAGGTAGTGATTCTCAGCTAAGAATTGGCACCATGACCGCCAGCGAGCACTTCATGATCAACAGTAACGCCGAAAACTTACTATCGAGTGGTGCCGAGAGCTTCCAAGATGCAACTAAGTCGGGTGAACCTTTAATTATCTCGCCAGAAGAAGACATCACGTTGGATAACTTCCCACTGAAAGCCGTCGCTTCATTTACTGTAAGTACGCCAGTTCTAAAGGTGGAAAGCTTTGAAGTTACTGGCTCAGGAGACAATGCCAAAGTAGATTTTTTCCTGATGGACGCTGATGGTGAACTGAAGAAAGTGTCTAAAAAGGTAATTAAGCAGCTGAAAGTCGGATCAGACACGCGCCCAGTAGCCAGCGCCGATCTTGTTGTATCTGGCAAAGCACAACAACGAGAGTTTGCACTCGATGTGTTGGATAAGAATGAAAAGGCACCTTACTTCATTCTAGGCAAGAAGATGGCTAAAGAGGGCGTGTACATTAACACTCGCGCCGACTACCTCTTGAACGCGGAACCTCTGTTTAAAGTTGGACATGTTGAGCTTGTTGAAGTCAACGGCATGACATTCCCAGCTAAGTTAGATACTGGTGCTGACGTGAGTTCGATGAACGCAATAAACATAAAACGCTTCAAGAAAGACGGACAGGATATGGTGAGCTTCACGTATCAAAACAAGCAGGGTGATAAGCAAGACTTTGTTAAGCCTGTGATTGATGTGATGCGCATAAAAGCCAAGAAGGGAGAGAAGGTAAACATCCGCCCTGTGGTGGAGATGGACGTTAAACTCGGCGGCCTAGAGAAGAAGGTGAAAGTAAACCTGCAAGACCGCTCTCGCTTCGAGTACAGCATGATTCTAGGCAAGAACTTCCTGAAATACGGTGCGCTTGTGAGTAGTGACGAAGACTATGTATTGGGTAAGAAGAAGTAACCCATACTAGATTCCAGACAAACAAAAAGGGCCAACTCTTGCGAGTTGGCCCTTTCCAAACGTTTGGTGGGCTGGCGGGAGTTGAATGGTTGTCTCATTTGTTTTAATTTCAATGATTTAAAACGGCTGTTTGAATTTAGTGTTACATTGAATGTTACATCAGTTTCCTACTGAAAAAGGAACTGAACCCGCGTCCGCTTATGTTAATTTTCCTGATGATTCTGGTTTGATATAGCTAAATCTTCTTAACTATTTTCTGAGTATTCTCAAAAATTGAGCCCACGATATGCTCAGGAAAGCCTTTAGGCAATGTATCACTTACCTGTAACATCGCCTTAGGTAAGGCATCTTTCATTTCATCAATTATCTCTTGCATCGTGTCTTGATTAAAGTTTACATCTTTAGCTGTATCCAAAAAGTGACGAGGCAGGATTTTACTGATTTCATACTTCTTGCCCTTTGTTGCTTTCAATCCCATCGCCAGCTTAAGCTTTCTGATATTGAGCCCTTTTCCTCCCAGTAGTGGGTAGGCTGACAAAATATCGTAGAATGGAGTGAGTCTGTAGCTGCCTCCTTTATCAATATAGATAGAAAAGTTTTTAGCATGTCCATCTGTAGCGCCAATGAGCCATTGAAATACTTGGAACCTCATGAAGTTATATCGATCTTCTAGGGCATTACTTGACCCCATTAACAACTCCATGATCTGAGCTATGCCAGGGCCACCTTGAGATTCGTACTTAATGGATGAGGGCATACCAAATACTTGGCAGATATCTTCCTGAGGTAAGCGTAGCAAGCCTGCTTTGTTTTTTGTCCAGCGTCTATCAAAACGCTCTACAGCTAAAGCTTTAATGTTGTCTGTTTGGATTATTTTGACGTTGGGAACTGCAAACCCCAGAGCTCTAGCTAACTCAATACAAAGGTACTCGTTTTCTACGCTATCTTTGAGATCTAGGGTCGCGTTGGCTTGTTGTATTTCGCCTATTGGCAGTTTGATGATGTGAGTGGTGGGGGTGTTTCCTTTCGGTATACACCATTGCTCATCAACGAATAGGAGAGCTGTTTTCTCTTGAGCACCTGCCACGGAGATTCTAAAGTCTTCTTCTTCTTCGAGCATTCCGAGCGGAATATCAGACTTGTATGCAGAAAGAACAGTTTCTAGTTTTTTGTCATCAAGGACTTCGTAGCTAAGTGGTTCCTTTTTATAGGGGCGGTCTGGAGGAAGTAAAGCAATCGCACCAACACTGTCTTTTCCTATTTCTTTTAGGAGATCAAATGGTTGTTTGGATGACGCCTTGTACCTTGCAACTATTCTATCTCTGACTTGAGGACTGTCTGGCAAGAGATTGTCAAAATAGTTTATAACTGCATCGGAAGTGATAGCTGGTAATTGAAGTTTTAAAGACAATGATAGTGGTCGAGTTACCGCCTTGGTTAACCAGTTTTTATCATATTGAAAAGTGTGAGCACCATTCTTATGTTTCTCTAGAGTACCAACAAGTTCACCATTCATGTATGCGATTAGCTTCTGCATTACCAACTCTCATCATCATTTTCATTTAACGAAGCTACCTGTGATTTCTCTTGGATACTCAATGTTAGATCCATTGCCTGGGCAAGCTTAAAGAAGGTAGAAAGTGTTGTTTTGTTAGGGTTGTTTTCGAAGTTCGAGATTGTAGCTTGCTTGATGCCGACTTTTTTTGCTAGTTCTGACTGTGTCCATCCATTCTTCTGACGTATCAGTAGCATCATATCTGCTAATTGTTTTGGACTATATATCATTTGTTCCAGCTCTCTATAGAATTAAGGTGCACCTTTAAGATATTTAATTATCCCTTAGTGAGGATAGGTAGAAGTATATCCCCACAAAAGGATAAAGTCTATATTATCCCCAGTAAGGGATGAGAAAGGATTTATCCCTTACTGGGGATATTGAGTAATCTTAAGGGGCATAAGAAGCTGAGGAGCCGTTCTTATCTGGATGAGACCTCGCTAGCATACAGGTGGTTATGACATTTAGGGCAGGTAGGTTGCCCTGGTAATGAAGCTTGCCATTGGCAGTTACACATGATGCATTCGAATGTTGCTGTTCTTTTGGGTATCGGTGGCGGAGAAGCTATCGGCTTGCTTCTTGGCATCAGCCAAGGGTCGTTGTGCTGATAGGAAGCACGATCTCTATGATTAGAATGACTTATTGTTGAGTGACGTTTGACTTGATAGCTAGCGATAGCCGAGTTCAAACGTTGATATGCTGCTTTTTGCATTGACGCTTTTCGTGGGTGAAATACCCAACTCTTAGATGACAGGTCATTCTGTAAAAAGTGCTTCAGTCTATCTAGTTGCCGAGTTCCTGTTCTATTTTCTTTGAACAAGTGGTGTGTATCATCGAGTTGAATTTCTAGCACGCCACTTTGTTGATTGTTCGAGACATTAAGCTCAGTAGGGAGTGGACGGTTTGGGTGGGTAAAATAGATGGCAAAAGAGAAATCTTCAACCTTACCAACAATGTCGACAACACAATTTGAAAATGAAACTTCCTTATGGACGTCATTTAATTCGATAGTTGATTGTTTTGCTACCAGAAACTCTTCTTTGAAGTGAGCTCCTTTAGCCTGGCGATCTACAGTGCACTTGAACTCTGGCAGAGCGATCTTAATCCCTGTTTCAATAACTTGCCTTGCCATCATCCTGACTGAGACAAAGAAGGAAAAGTCACACTCTTTATCGGTTTTATCTACTTTGCGAGTTGCATGAGCAAAGTGCCACTGTTTCTCCTCTCCTTGTCGGGCTATGAGTGGAGTGTGACAAGATGGGCAAATACAGCCACATTTCTTTCCGCGAACTACATCAGAGACATCCACAAAGGAATTGTCTTCGATTCTCAAGCCAAAAGGAACGTGTTGTAGTGTCATGTTGCGTTATGCTGTTAATTGTTGGGCCGTTGGAATCATAATAAGCTAGAAAGCCTGGCCAATATGTTAGGCAGTTAGCAATAATGCTTATGGCTTAATATGGGTTCATCGCGGATTAGCGGGGACTAAAAACAAAAACGGTAGTAAGTGATATGGTTTAGTCGCCAAACAAAAATCATACACAAACTACCGTTTTCATGCCGAATCATACTTTCCTATCTTCATTCTGGGAAGGCTTTCAAGTCGTAAAGTCTCACCAGACAACATCACTTATTACCCTAACTCTTGAACCGAACTCTAAAGCTAAGTGCCTTTGTGGTCTCGAGGCCGAGGCTATTCATGAGTATCAATGGCGTCATGTAAAAGAGACTATGTTGCCCGGTGTTCCTGTTGATCTTTCTGTTCAAACGCGAAGAACTAAGTGCCGTGAGTGCGGCATAAAAACAGAGTCTCTATCTTGGTTGGAGCCTTATGCTCGTATAACGAAGCGCTTAAAAAGCTATATAGAACAATTACTGCCTCTTCTTCCTATCAAGCATATCTCCCAGTTAACGAATGTTCATTGGCACACCATTAAAGAGATAGATAAACGCCGACTTAGAGATGTGGTACCGCCAGTGAAATGGAAGGAGCTAAGGCAACTCGTCATGGACGAGTTCGCCATCTTTAAAGGGCATCGAGAGCCTTTTATTTCTCGGCGATTGTCGAAAAGGGCGATGTGGAGCAGGGAGCTGATATCGGAAGTGCCAGATGCCCGTTTTGGTCGAAGAAAGATAGCGCATGTTTAGTACCTACTTTTAGTACCAACAGCTATTTAAGTGATTTCAAAATACAAAAAGGGCGATAACTCAATGAGTTACCGCCCTTTCCAAACGTTTGGTGGAGCTGGCGGGAGTTGAACCCGCGTCCAGAAACCATTCATCCTTGGCACTACATGCTTAGTCGATCTTTAAATTCACCAGTAACCTGCGAACCGACACGCTAGTTAAAGGCTAACCTGAATTATAATTCGCCGTTCATCTCTCAGGTGGGAAAATCCGGGCTAGCGCGTTTGGGTTTGATCTCTCGTTATTCCCCGTCTTACGTGCGGAAGCTAGGGCGAGAGAGCTCTGAGCAGGTTATTAAGCTGCTAGTGCGTAGTTTTCGTCGTTTGCGACTATTTTTTTGCGGCTTTTTACGTGGCCAACCGCCCCACGGCATGCACCTCAGACTGCAAAATTCCTGTCGAATCCTAAATCAGCCCCAAAGTGTTCTTGCATAGTACCAGAAAAGCTATGCCTGTCTAGCACTGTGCAGTTCAAGTGCTCAAGATTAACGCAAATTACTCTTCATAATTCGTGCTTTATCGCGAGCCCAATCTTTTTCTTTCATATCAGTACGTTTGTCGTGCAGCTTCTTACCTTTTGCTACGCCAATTTTGATTTTCGCCCAAGAGCGAGACCAGTATAGCGACGTTGCAACTAGCGTCATGCCTTCACGGTTAATACGACCGAATAGGTTGTCGAGTTCTTTTCTCGACATTAGGAGTTTACGGACACGTGTTGGGTTCGCGACAATGTGCGTACTTGCTTGTGTTAGTGGAGTGATAGTCATGCCACTGATGAATGCTTCACCGTCTCGGATGTAGACGTAGCTTTCTGCGATGTTCGTTTTGCCTTCACGAAGGGATTTTACTTCCCAGCCTTGTAGCTCAAGCCCCGCTTCAATCTCATCGTCGATGAAATATTCGTGGCGAGCTTTCTTATTTAGCGCAATGGTATTACTACCCGCTTTTGATTTTGATTTTTTCTTTGCCATAATGGCCTCATTATACGGATTGCGCGAAAGATGGGGAATCCTTTTTATTTGCGCTCTGGCTCA
This sequence comes from Vibrio sp. D420a, assembly GCF_030248625.1. Classification (NCBI taxonomy): domain Bacteria; kingdom Pseudomonadati; phylum Pseudomonadota; class Gammaproteobacteria; order Vibrionales; family Vibrionaceae; genus Vibrio; species Vibrio sp. D420a. Next base: position 95,896 of record NZ_JAHGAN010000004.1, read on the forward strand.
ATACCATTAAAATTGTGGTTTGTTTAATGTAACGCTGTCTTTAACAGGAGTCTATATGCCAAAGGTTACTCGTTCAGCATTAGTATCATTTAGTGCTGACCAGATGTTTGACTTGGTCAATGATGTTGCTCGTTATCCTGAGTTTTTGCCGGGTTGTTCTGGTTCTCGTGTGATCGAATCTTCAGATTCAGCAATGGTGGCTTCGGTTGATGTATCGAAAGCTGGTATTAGCAAAACATTTACAACATCGAATCGCCTCGCGGAAGGTGCAGAGATTTTAATGGAGCTGGTGGACGGCCCATTTAAGAAACTGCAGGGCGGTTGGTACTTTACTCCTTTGGATGATCAAGCGTGCAAAGTGGAACTTAAGCTTGAGTTTGAATTCTCAAGCCGCATGATTGAAATGGCCTTCGGCAAGATCTTCAATGAGCTCACCAGCAATATGGTGAACGCCTTTACTCAGCGTGCGAAGCAGGTGTACTAAGCATGAGCATTGAATCAGACATGATCCACGTTGAAGTGGTTTACGCTCTGCCACATGAGCAGCGTGTATTTACACTGGTTGTGAACAAGAACGCGACGGTAGAAGAGATCATCGGCCAATCTGGCGTACTTGAGCTTTACTCTGAAATCGACCTATCTAAGAATAAAGTCGGTGTATACAGCCGTAACGTGAAGCTCGATGCCACGGTTCGCGATAAAGACCGTATTGAGATTTACCGTGCACTGCTGGCCGATCCGAAAGAGATTCGTCGTAAGCGTGCTGAGCAAGCAAAAGCGGCCAAGTAATTGGTTATACGTTCAAATAGCAAAAAGCCTGCAGTGTTGCAGGCTTTTTAGTATCTGGGGCATTTAGCGGTTTTATCGAAGGCTTTCGAAAAACTCATCACTCGCTTCAAAATCACCGTTGATGGTTACCAGTGTGCCTGTCGCGTTAAAGTTAACAATCAGGTTCTTCTGGATCGGAGCTTCGTGGCCTTTTTGGTGATGGTAAATGTAGTACCAAGTGTCTGGGTAGCCGTTTTCAATCAGCATTGGTGAGCCCATAACGTAACGAACTTGTGTCTTGGTCATACCAAATTTCAGTTGGTCGACAGCTTCTTGTTCAACGTAGTTACCCTGGTTGATGTCAATTCGATAAACCAACTTTTCTAATAGAGAACAACCGGTCAACATTGTTAGTGCAAGTGGAACTGCAACTAACCACTTCTTAATTCGCATAGTCTGAGATCTTTCTTCGCTAAAATACTGCCTGATAATAAACAAGCTCCAGCAAGAAGTAAAAAGCTCCTTGCGCTTTGAACTTAATATGACTGGCAATTTTGAAATAAGTTGCAAAATTGCCAATCTTTTTCAGAAAACTATCAGGTATTTGGCGAAAGTTTAATCTAAGCGGCGATTAACAGCTCTTTTGCGTTAGCGAGTGTTGAATCGGTGATCTGGCTGCCACCAAGCAATCTTGCAAGCTCAGAAATACGCTGTTGCTCATCAAGCGTGTGCATTTGTGTCTCTGTTTTGCCTGCTTTAGTGCTCTTGGCAACGAACAGTTGTTGATGACCACAACCTGCAACTTGAGGCAAGTGAGTCACACACATGACTTGTGTTGATTCACCTAGAGTACGCAGCATTTTTCCAACGACTGCAGCCGTTGGGCCACTGATACCAACATCGACTTCATCGAAGATCAGGCTAGGGGTATCGACTTTCTGAGCGGTGATTACCTGAATCGCTAATGAGATACGCGATAGCTCACCACCAGAGGCCACTTTAGCAATTGGCTGCATTGGTTGCCCTGGGTTGGTAGAAACAATAAAGGTCACGTTGTCCATCCCCAGTGGCGATGGGTGAGTATTGGTGTTGTTTACCTCAATCGCGAACTGCGCTTTCTCCATACTCAATTCGTGCATGCTTTGCGTGATCAGTTTGTTGAGTTCTTTGGCGTAGCGCACGCGAGACTTATGCAGTTTCTCTGCTTTAGCAACAAAGCTTTGGTAGTGCTGTTCAACTTCATTAGCCAGCTCATCCAATTTTTCATCAGAGCAATCGAGGTCTTCAATTTGCTGAAGAAGATCTTGGTGATGCTTATACAGCTCTTCTGGCAATACGTGATGTTTGCGTGACATCGACATGACTTTTGAGAAGCGCTCTTCGACAAATGCCATACGACCTGGGTCGACATCGATGCTATCAAGGTAAGTTCTTAGCTCGCTGTTGGTCTCTTCAATTTGGATGATGGCTTCAGAGAGCATGTTTGGTAACTCAGCCAGCCTTTCATCCAGTTCAGCCAGCTGAATTAGGGAGTGATTGGCCGATTGCAGAATACCAAGCGCATTAACTTCTTCACCTTCGTAAATAAGCTCGATAGCTTGCTGACAGGTTGATGCAAGCTCACCACTGTTGGATAGGCGTTTGTGCTCTTGTTCAAGCTCTTCATATTCTTCCTCCCCAAGTGAGAGTTCGTTCAGCTCTTTGATTTGGTACTCAAGCAGTTGTTTCTGTGCTTGATTCTGTTGGCTGTTGTCGCGCAGCTCTTTTAGGTGGTTATCTGCATGACGCCAAGTTTGGTAAGCGTTGCGAGTCGACTTCAGCAGGTTAAGGTGGCCCGCATATTGGTCAAGCATCGCCATCTGGTAGTCGCTTTTCATCAACTGATGGTGTGCGTGCTGACCATGGATATTAATAAGCAGCTGTCCTAATGATTTTAGTTGTGAGAGCGGAACAGGGCTGCCATTAATGAAGGCACGTGAACGACCTTCTTTCGAGATGGTACGGCGAAGAATACATTCGCTGCCATCCAGTAGCTCGTTATCTTCTAGCCAACGAGTCGCATGTAAGTTGTTATCCAGTAAAAATGCAGCGCTGACTTCGGTTTTCTCTTCACCTTGTCGTACCATGCCTGCATCAGCTCTACCACCAAGGCATAAGCCCAACGCATCGATAGCAATAGATTTACCTGCACCCGTTTCACCGGTGATGGTTGTCATGCCTTTAGAAAGTTCTAGCTGTAAAGACTTAACAATAGCGAAATTATTAACACTTAGATGAGCCAGCATTTTTATTTACCTGTATAACTGAACAATACTGTATATAAGTTCAGTATATACTGTTTCTTTATACAGTAAAGTAAGCAGGTGAATATTTTTTGTGAGATCGATCAAATCAAACCTCGTTCGTAGGTGCCTGATATTGATGTCTATTTGCGAAAAGAGATTCCAGACACCTCGTTCCTCGGTTCTGGAATGACGGTATGAACAGGGCTTAGAAGGCGAGGAAGCGTATGGGTTTCAGGCAATAAAAAAGCTGGCATATAGCCAACCTTTCATTTTTCTTTGTGCCGTTAGAACAACTTACTCGACCAACCGAGTTTGTTTCGCAGAACGTGGTAGTAGCTGTAATCCTTAGGGTGGATCAGCTTAAGGACGTTTGGGCTCTGGTAGATATGGATCTCGTCGCCCGGCGAAACTGGTAGAGAAATTTGGCCGTCACAGCTTACTTCTTGAGTGCCGCGATTGTCTGGGGAGACGATCAGTTTGATGTGGCGTTTGCCGTCAACGACCAAAGGTCGGCTCGATAGGGTGTGTGGGAACATCGGCACCAAAGAGATAGCATTCAAGCTTGAAGACAGGATCGGGCCACCACCAGACAGTGAGTAGGCAGTAGAGCCAGTGGGTGTTGATACGATCAAGCCATCTGAGCGTTGTGAGAAGGCGAAGCTATCATCAATGTAGACTTCAAACTCGATCATATGAGCGACTTGGCCTGGGTGGAGTACCGCTTCGTTAAGTGCTGCATTGTGGCTTTTTATTTGGCCGTGGCGATGGATCTCTGTTTCAAGTAGGAATCGTTCTTCCTCCATGAACTCACCATTAAGCACATCAGTTAACGCTGATTGGAAATTCTCTGGGTTAAGATCGGTCAAGAAGCCGAGGTTGCCACGGTTTACACCAATCACTGAGATATCGAATCGAGACAAGATTCGCGCAGCGCCGAGCATGTTGCCATCACCGCCTACAACCACCGCCAAATCCGCTCGTTTTCCGAGTTCGACTAAGCTCGAGAATCGCTCTTTAGGGATGTCGTCTAAGATACTGGCTAATCTGTCGTCAACAAACACTTGATAGCCTTCAGCACTTAACCACTGATACAGCTCTCTATGAGTCTGAATTGCTTGTTGATCTCGAGGTTTACCAATGATGGCGATGACTTCAAATGGCTTTTTCATAAGGTTTCCAAACGAATTAGGCTTGAATCAAAATTCTTCATCCCCATAATAAAGGCAAGTTGAATGACTATGCGAGTGTTTTATATCAAATTGGGCGCTAATACGCCGCTCACTGGCATAGAAAACTGAATTCTGGAGATATCATGAGCAACGAAGAAAACAAAGTAACGGAAGAAGAGCTAGATCAGATCATTGCTGAGGCAGAGAAAGTTGAAGCAGAAGCGCAAACTGAAGAAGCTGCTGACGAGCAAGAAGCAAAGATCGCTCAACTAGAAGCAGCTTTGTTGTCGAGCGAAGCGAAAGTAAAAGAGCAGCAAGATTCTGTTCTACGTGCGAAAGCTGAAGTTGAAAACATGCGCCGCCGTACTGAGCAAGAGATCGATAAAGCGCGTAAATTTGCTCTAAACAAGTTTGCTGAAGAGCTGCTACCAGTTATCGATAACCTAGAGCGTGCAATGCAAGCAGCAGACGCTGACAACGAAGTGGTTAAGCCACTGTTTGAAGGTGTTGAGCTTACGCACAAAACGTTTGTAGACGTAGTGGCTAAGTTTGGTCTTAAAGAGATCAACCCTGAAGGCGAAGCATTCAATCCTGAGCTTCACCAAGCAATGTCGATTCAAGAGAGCCCAGATCACGAGCCAAATACAGTAATGTTCGTAATGCAGAAAGGCTACGAGCTAAACGGTCGTGTGATTCGTCCAGCAATGGTTATGGTTTCAAAATAAATCACTGAACCATGTGAAATACAGAGAGAGGCTTCGGCCTCTCTTTTTTTGTGTTTAAAACAGCGAAAGGCCAATAAATAGGCAAAAAAATAGTTTTGGGTATGTCGTTCTTTTTATTTTAGCGATTTCAGGTGGTTAGTGTAATATTTTATGAAACTAGTTGTTTTTAAATAATTGCTCTGATGTCACATTTGTAATTAATATGTGAAATAATACTTTCAATTGTTATCTTGATATGTAAAATCTCCGGCCATATCGAGATATCACTCGTATATATAACTATAAAAGTACACTTTTCAAACATAACAGACTGGAGATAAACGATGGATAAATCGCTCTCAAGTAAAATATTTGTAGGTTTGTTTGCCGGCCTACTTATCGGTACTGCAATTCAGTACCTATTCAGCGGTATTGCGATCTTTGACACTTACCTACTTGGTGCTGCGGAAGGCGCTGGTGGTATGTTCGTTTCACTAATTAAACTTCTTGTTGTTCCACTTGTTTACGTATCTATCGTTTGCGGTATCGTTGAACTGAAAGATATCCGTTCATTTGGTCGTCTTGGTGGTAAAACCTTTGCTCTTTACATTATCAACACCATCATCGCGATTTCTGCTGCACTAACTATCGGTTTGATCTTCCAACCGGGTGCGGGTGCTAGCCTAGCGGGTACGGTTTCTGAGACGATTGCTCTAACAACAACTGAAACTCCAGATATCTTCTCTCTGGTTGTGAACATTGTTCCTAGCAACCCAGTACAAGCGTTCGCAAGCGGCGACATGCTTCAAATCATCTTCATGGCGATTCTAACTGGTCTTGCTATTCAAGCTCTTGATTCTCGTGGTGGCCCAGCTATCAAGACGTTCAAGATGGCTAACGAAATCATGATGAAGCTTATCGGCCTTGTAATGAGCCTAGCGCCATACGGTGTATTCGCTCTTATGATTCAGCTAGGCGCAACGCTTGACGCAAACACGCTAATGTCGGTAGCAGGTTACGTAGCACTTGTTGTTGCAATGTTAGTGTTCTGGATTTTCTTCTTCTATCCAGCAATGGTTGGTGCGTTCACAGGTATTTCTCCAAAGCAGTTCCTACGTGCAACTCGTGAGCAAATTCTATTCTCACTATCTACTGCAAGCTCGAACGCGACAATTCCTGTAACAATGCGTACTCTTACTGAGAAGCTGAATGTTTCTAAATCTGTAGCGGGCTTCGGTGTACCACTAGGTGCAACAATGAACATGTCTGGTGTATCTATCTACATCGCACTAGCAACTATGTTCGTAGCTAACGCATTTGGTCAGCCAATCAACACTGCAGACATCTTTACTCTTGGTCTAACTATCCTGCTACTGTCTATCGGTGCTGGTGGTGTTCCAGGTGGCGGTGTAGTAATGGTAGGTGTTCTATTGCACCAACTAGGTCTACCACCAGAAGGTCTAGCAATCGTTGCAGCTGTTGACCGTATTTGTGACATGTTCTGTACTTCTTCTAACGTAGTTGGTGACACAGCAGTAAACACAATTGTTGCTAAGTCTGAAGACGAAATCGGTGTAGAAGCAGACAAAGAAGTTGAACTGAACAAAGCAGAAGCTTAATCAGAAAAATCTCAACTGAATCCTAAAAGCGAGGCCTAGTGCCTCGCTTTTTTCGTCTGCAGTTTTCCAATAGAAGCGGTGCGGTAGCGAGCTGAAAATCTGAATAGAGATTAAGGTAAGGAAAGACCATTCGTCAGTTTTGTGAATGACAACATCAAAATGATTCACGGCTCTGTAAATATCTAAGACTGATCACATATAATAATACAATATTATTTTATATTCTTTAACAACCTACATTCAGACGACATTAAGGAAAATAAAATGAAGTTGTCCTACCTTAGCTTAATTACCGTTGCTGTTTTGGCGACCCCTGCTCTTGCCGCTGATACTGATATGGCGAGCCAGTTCAACCTTGATCCTGCAAAGGCGCCAGCGCAAAACTTTGACCTATCTAAATGGAAGATCAATCTGCCAGAGCTGACTACCGAAGGCCCTCGCAAAGGAAAAACGCTGGAGATTGCCAAGACTGAGCTTGCTAATGTAGAGACACCTTATGTTCACCCTGAATGGTTCTACACAGATAAGGAAACCGGTGCGATGGTGTTTGTTGCACCAAATACAGCACCAACTACACCAAATAGTAAGAATACGCGTAGTGAACTGCGTGCAATGTTAGGTGACGACTACGCTGCGCCAGACAACAACTTTGTAGTGTCGAGCCATAGTAATGCCAAGGATTATGGTTCCATTGGTGGCCAGATGACGGCAACACTGTCGGTTGACCAAGTGAGTACCAGTGGCAACTATAAAAAGACAGGTGCGTTCTCTGTCGTGATTGGTCAAATCCACGGTTCAGACAATGAACCACTGAAGATTGTTTATCGTAAATTGCCTGAACATGAGCATGGTTCATTAGCGTGGAACTACGAGTTAAACCCACCGAAAGAGCTGAAAAATGCCAAAGATGAAAATGGTAAGAAGCTGCGTAAAGACATTCGTCATGATGTGTTTGGTAAATACAACCTGAAGAAGGGCAGTGCAGACCCAGTTGATGGTATCAAGCTGGGGGAAGTCTTCTCTTATGATGTCGATATCAAAGATACCATTATGCACCTAACGTTCACTAAGAATCCAAATTCGGACTCACCAGTCGTGAAAACGTACGAAGTAGATTTAGCGGCGGGCAAATATCAAGGCCATGATGTTGACTTAGGCTATGGTCAGGACTGGATGTACTTTAAAGCGGGTGCTTACAACCAGTGCAACACTAAGAGGTCGAGCTCAGCGTGTGAATGGCGCGGTATGGATGCGGGCGACTACACCAAAGCCAGTTTTTATCAACTGGTCTTAAATCAGTAATCCTCAATAAATATTTATTTTAAAAGGCCTTCTATATGAAGGTCTTTTTTATGGAAAGAGGAATATGGCTGAGGTTTTAATGTGGTGTTAAATGCGAGGCATTCTCAACTTTAGAGCCTTAACTGGCAAGGGATCGCTCACTTTTTACCTCTATGAAAAAAGATGGAGAAAAAAATAGATTTTTTTTACCTATTCCCTTGAAAACCAGTTTGCCGCCCTTATCTATGGTGCATACGAAAGCAAATTACATTTGCACTTTAATTTTGTGTGTCGGGGTTGAATCCCCGGTAACCACCCCCACATATGTGGGTATAGCAAAAACTAAATAGAATTATTTCGGAGATAGCCTGATGGGTAAAATCATTGGTATTGATTTAGGTACTACTAACTCTTGTGTTGCTGTTCTTGACGGCGACAAACCACGCGTAATCGAGAATGCGGAAGGCGAACGCACAACTGCGTCAGTAATCGCATACACAGAAGGCGAGACGCTAGTTGGTCAACCTGCAAAACGTCAAGCTGTTACTAACCCTCAAAACACACTATTCGCTATCAAGCGTCTAATCGGTCGTCGTTTTGAAGATGAAGAAGTACAACGCGATATCGAAATCATGCCTTTCAACATTGTTAAGGCTGACAACGGTGATGCATGGGTAGAAGCGCAAGGCCAAAAAATGGCTGCTCCTCAAGTATCTGCTGAAGTACTTAAGAAGATGAAGAAAACAGCTGAAGACTTCCTAGGTGAAGAAGTAACTGGCGCTGTTGTAACTGTTCCTGCTTACTTCAACGATGCACAACGTCAAGCAACTAAAGATGCTGGCCGTATCGCTGGTCTAGACGTTAAGCGTATCATCAACGAACCAACTGCTGCTGCTCTAGCTTACGGCCTAGACAAGCAAGGTGGTGACCGCACTATCGCTGTATACGACCTTGGTGGTGGTACTTTCGATATCTCTATCATCGAGATCGACGAAGTTGAAGGCGAGAAGACATTTGAAGTTCTTTCTACTAACGGTGACACTCACCTAGGTGGTGAAGACTTCGATAACCGCATGATCAACTACCTAGTAGACGAGTTCAAGAAAGAGCAAGGCATCGATCTTAAGACTGATCCACTAGCAATGCAGCGTGTTAAAGAAGCAGCAGAAAAAGCGAAAATCGAGCTTTCTTCTACTACTCAAACTGACGTAAACCTACCTTACGTTACTGCTGATGCGACTGGTCCTAAGCACATGAACATCAAAGTGACTCGTGCGAAGCTTGAGTCTCTAGTTGAAGACCTAGTACAACGTTCTCTTGAGCCTCTAAAAGTTGCTCTAGCAGATGCTGATCTATCTGTAGGCGAAATCACTGACGTTATCCTAGTTGGTGGTCAAACTCGTATGCCTATGGTTCAAGCTAAAGTTGCTGAGTTCTTCGGTAAAGAAGCTCGTAAAGACGTAAACCCTGACGAAGCAGTAGCAATGGGTGCTGCAGTTCAAGGTGGTGTTCTAGCTGGTGACGTTAAAGACGTACTACTTCTAGACGTTACTCCTCTATCGTTCGGTATCGAAACGATGGGTGGCGTAATGACTAAGCTAATCGAGAAAAACACAACTATCCCTACAAAAGCGGATCAAGTGTTCTCTACAGCTGAAGACAACCAAAGCGCGGTAACTATCCACGTACTACAAGGTGAGCGTAAGCAAGCGACTTACAACAAGTCTCTTGGTCAGTTCAACCTAGAAGGTATCCAACCAGCACCACGTGGCATGCCACAAATCGAAGTAACTTTCGACCTAGATGCTGACGGTATCCTAAACGTATCTGCGAAAGATAAAGCGACTGGTAAAGAGCAGAAGATCACTATCCAAGCATCAGGCGGTCTGTCTGAGGAAGAGATCGAAGCAATGGTACAAGAAGCAGAAGCTAACAAAGAAGCGGACAAGAAGTTCGAAGAGCTAGTAACTGCACGTAACCAAGCTGACCAAATGATTCACGGTACTAAGAAGCAAGTAGAAGAAGCTGGTGAAGCTCTACCTGCAGACGAGAAAGAGAAGATTGAAGCAGCTATCTCAGCTCTAGAATCAGTTAAGTCTGGTGACGACAAAGAAGCGATCGACGCTAAAGTTCAAGAACTTATGCAAGCAGCTCAGAAGCTAATGGAAATCGCTCAACAGCAAGCTCAAGCTCAACAAGCTGGTGCTGAAGCCGGTGAGCAACCTAAGCAAGACGACGATGTTGTTGACGCTGAGTTCGAAGAAGTAAAAGACGACAAAAAATAATTTTTCGTCGCTATAACACGTGATTTCTGCGTCGAAGGTACTCACTTACATTTGTAAGCTCCGTGCCTTCTCCTTGAACTAACGTGTTTTAGCTTAGAAAAAGTCGTTTTTCGATTTCTAAATATGCGGGCGTCAGAGGTAACTCTCACGCCCGTAAATTTGTATTTAGGCTGTCAATCTAGATAATGGCTCTCGAATCTCGAATCTCG